>JANWJX010000056.1 GCA_025451725.1 Allostellaceae bacterium | reverse complement strand
TGATGCACGCTTATAGCGAGCATTTCGCCAGGTCGGTTTCGGGCGCTGCTTATTGGCGCTTTCTTCGCGCGCGGCTTGCCCGCATCTATCCCGTCCACATCCTGACGATTCTGCTGCTGTTGCCGCTATTCGGGAGCGATCCGTCCTTTTCGTTGGGGGCGCTGATCCACAACCTCCTGCTGACGCAAGGTCCGTGGTTGAGCGAAGCAAGCTGGAACTACGGCGCCTGGTCGATCAGCGCCGAATGGCATGCCTATTTGATCTTCCCGTTCCTGGTCGTCGTGGTGTCGGCGCGAAGCCGCGTGGCGACCATTACGATCGGCGCGCTGAGTCTCGTCGCCGTCACCGCCGCCGTCACGATCCACGGGTCGTCGAACATCGCCACCACGCCGGCCGTGCTGCTGCGCTGCCTACCCGAGTTCGTGTTGGGCATGGCGGTTTATCGCGCTTACCGGGAAGGTTGGATTGCGGGCGCGTTGGCGAGCGATCGATTCTGCGCCGGCGCGACCGTCGCGATCGTGGCTTTTGCCGTCGTGGGCGGGTGGATCGCGGATACCGGAATCCGCTGGACGCTGCCGTTGGTATTGGTGGCCTGCGCAATGAACCGCGGACTCACGTCGCGTTTTCTCAACACGTGGCCGCTGCAATATCTTGGGCGGATTTCCTATTCGTTATATATGGTTCAGATGGTCAGCCAGTTCCTGCTGCTGGAACTATTTCCCGACATCGGCGCCATGGCGCACGGCGCCGCCTTCATCGTGCTGTCGGTCTCGTTGGCAATTCCAATCTCGCATTTGGTGGAATATCCCGCGCGCGATTGGCTGCGGGGAGGCAAATCAGCGGATGGAGCCGCGACGGCCGTCGGCATGCTTACCCTCGCGGCCCGCTTTCGCAGGTCGGGGGCCATGTACCGGAACCACGGCTCCGACAGGGACAGCCCCCTCGAGGTGAATATCGGCCCCGGGGTATCTGCGACCTAACGAGCCGCGCAGCCCCATCCAAACTTTTTGCCCGCTATATCTTGGTACTCTCGAGGCGATCGGCAACGGTCTCGACGCGTTTTGCCAGCGCCTTGATGCCGTCGGCAAAAGCGTCAGGACTGTGGCCGTTAGCGCCGCCGCCTTTGGCTTCGGACAATTCGTCGGCCATCGTCAGCAGCGTCATGACCAGGAGACGCGCTTCGCCGGTCTGCCCCGCCTGCGGCCCGAACTTGCGGATGCGGGTATCGACCGCGCGCGCCAGATCGCGGATGCGCGCTTCTTCGCCGGGACCGCAGCCGATCGAATATTCGCGCCCGTTTAGGGCGATCGTGACCTGGGCCATCAGTCTTCCAGAATGCGGTCGAGCCGCGCAATGGTCGCGTCGAGCCGCGCCGCGACCTGGGCGGCGGTCTGTGCCAGGACGCCGGAATCGGCGCGGCGCACCGGCGCCTTGCCGACAGCCCTTTCGAGCCGTCCGATCGCGCCTTCGAGTTGCTTCACTGCCTCGTCGAGATTGGCCATGACCTCACCTTTGCCGGAAGCTTAGACGCGCGCCGCGGCAAACTCAATCGGCGGGTGACGGCATCTTTTCGCCGTCCGCGGCGGCGATCTGGCGCGCGCGGATGATCTGGAGACGGCGATGCATCAGGGAACGGGCGCCCTCGGCGTCGCGCGCCTCGATGCAGGCGAGGAGCGCCGCGTTCGACGCGATGACGCGCGCCGCGACGTCGTCGTTGAGCCAGCGCGCATATAGCGGCTCGAGCACGAAGCGCAGGGCCTTGAACTGGGCGATCAGCGCGCGGTTATGCGACGCCGCCACCACGGTTTCGTGAAAGCGCAGCGACAGGTCGGTGAAGCGCTGTTTCGATTGGCGCTGTTCGCGCTGCTGATCGAGAATTTCGTGCAGCGCGCGCAGGTCGTTCTCGTCGGCGCGCTGGGCCGCCAATTCCGTCGAGGTGACTTCGATCGCGATCTGCGCGTCGAAGATTTCCGCGACGTTGACGCCGATCAACTTGAGCTGAATCGCGAGCGCGTCGGCGAACCGTTCGATGTTGCCGCCGGCAATATAGGTACCGCCCTTGGCGCCGACGCGGATTTCGACGATGCCCGCCGCCTCGAGCGAGCGCAACGCATCGCGGATCGCCATGCGACTGACGCCGTAGCGCCGCGCCAGCTCGATCTCGCCGCCAAGCCGCTCGCCCGTTTTGAGTTCGCCCGCGAACAGCATCGCCCGGATCTGCCGGATGATGCGCCACGACAATGTGCCGTCGCGCGCCGGCTGGCGAGGCGCGACCTCGGCGCTCTTGTTGCGTTCGGCGAGTTTGGCGGTGGCGCGGGCCATATGTCTACCGGGCCGAGCCCCAAATCTCGGCAGCGGTCTCGACGCAGAGCGCCAGCTTGCGGCGCTCGATGTCCTCCGTCACCGGATTGCCCTGATAGCCCGAGGCGAACCCGCATTGCGGCGAGATGCCCATGTTCGCCGTCGGCAAGAATTTGGCTGCCTCGTCGACCCGGCGCTTCAGCGCGTCCTTGGTTTCCATCTCCGGCACCTTGGAACTGACCAAACCAAGAATGACGCGCTTGTCGTTGGGCATGAAGCGTAGCGGCTCGAACCCGCCGGCGCGGGCCGATTCATATTCGAGGAAATAGCCGTCGACATCGAGATGCGCGAACACGGGCTCGGCGATGGGATCGTAGCCGCCCTCCGCCGCCCACCGCCCGGCCATGTTGCCGCGGCAGAGATGGACGCAGATCGTCATGCCGGCCGGCTTTGTCGCGATCACCGCGTTGATGAGTTTGACATAGCGCAGCGGCAGCGCATCCGGGTCCTCGCCGCGGTCGCGCATCGCCAAGCGCATTTTCTGGTCACACAGATAGGCGAAGTTGGTGTCGTCGAACTGGACATAGGTACAGCCGGCTTTGCCGAGCGCCTTCAATTCGTCCGCATAGACCTTGATCACGTCGTCGACATAAACGTCGAGATCGGGATAGGCGGTTTCGCTGACCGCGCCGCGCCCGCCGCGCAGCAGCATGGTCGGCGACGGAATGGTGGTCTTGGCGGTTCGCCTCGTCGCCGCCTTCAGGAACTTGAAGCCGTCGACCTCGATGTCGCGAGCGTGGCGGATCTTGCCGACGATCTTGAGTTGCGGCGGCTGAAAGGCCTGACCCGGCGCGTTGGCGTCGGGCGCGCGACCGAGCACCGCCGACACGCCATCGATCCGGCCGAGAAAATCGAAATGGAACGACGTGCGGCGGAATTCGCCGTCGGTGACGGCTTCGAGGCCGACAGATTCCTGAAGCGCCACAGCGTCGCGAATGTATTTGTCTTCAAGCGCGCGCAACTCCGCGGCGTCGAATTTGCCGTCGAGAAAACGGGCACGCGCCTCGCGTAGCTTGTCCGGACGCAACAGGCTGCCGACATGATCGGCACGAAAGGGCGGTATCGGTGCGGTCATCCACAATGTCCTGTGCGTTCCATTCGGAATTCCTTGGCGTTCAACGCGAGATTGATGTCATCATCGTGACGCGCACGCCGGGCCGCGGCCGAGCGAGCCGCGATGCGACAACAACGATCTTTTTGTGCCCGGGTGCGGGGGGCGCGCTGACATGCCGGTGACGTTCGAAGATCATTTCCGCGCTCCCGGACCGCGGCGGTCGCGCCGGATTGAGAACCGAGCGAGTCGCACCGCGAATTGCCTTTTTTGCCCCGGCGATGCCGTCGAGTCGATTTGTATTATCTTTGAAAAGACCAGCAATCAGCTAGGATTGTCAAGGGGCAGCGCCGGAATTGAGACGACCCGGCTTCGCAATTTTCTTGCACTGTCTATAGTCGAAATCTGCCTGGCGGGAGAGAGGGTAGTTTGAGCGACTGGCAACTCGACGGGCTTCCGGGGGATGTGCGTCAGGAAGCCGAAAATGCGGCGCAGCGCGAAGGTTTGCCGCTGCATCGGTGGCTGGGAAAACTGATCCGTGAAAGCTGCGACGAGGAGGGCGTTTCCACCTCGCGTGAACTGATGCACGGCGGCGCCAGCGGCAACGGCAACGGACAACGCTCTCAATCCGTCGTCGCACCGCGTCCCCAGGGCGAGCCGATCCGCACGGCACCGCAAGCGCCGCAGCGTCCCACTGCGGCGCCGATGGTGGCGCGTCAGACCGATCCGTCACGCCAGCCCAATCGCGTCCCGCCCGCTACGCCGCCAGTGCCGCCGGCGCCACAGAGCGCGCCGCCGCCGGCAGCGAAGTTATCCCCGTTATCCACAGCGTCATCCTCATCTCCCGCAGGAACGTCGCGCGGCATGCCGCCGTCGGCGACGTCACCGGCTCCGACCGCGAGCCGCTTCGCCGTCGCCGAGCCGCCACGTCCCGCGCCCAGAGCCGAACCCGCACCGGCGCCCGCCACGCCTCCTGCCCCCGCTGCGAACGGGCGCAGCGACGATCGGTTAGCGGCGCTCGGCAAGCTAGTTCAGAGCCTACGCCGCAACGAATTGTCGCCGATCGGCGAGGCGCGGCTGTTCCTCAAGCTGATGACCGAGCACATGGCGAGTATCGGCGACATCACCGCCGTAACGGGCCGCACCAAGGAACAAATCTCGCGGTCGCTACGCCTGTTGGGCTTGTCCGACCGGCTGCGCGATTTGATCGATCGTGGTGCGCTGTCGCGCGAACAGGCCTTCGCCCTTCTCGATGCCGACGACCCGGATACCGCCAATCCGGTCGTGCCGCCCAGTGGATCACGCGCATGAGCCTCAACCCCGACGCCCACGACCCGAAACGCGCCAATCTGACCGCGCTGCGTTGGGACTCCGCCTGGATCGACCCGGCGCTGCGGCGCATGGCGGAGATCGCGGCGCAACGCGCCGGGCTGTCGGTCGAGGCGTGGATGGAGCGCGCGATCCGCAAGGCGTGCGGCATGCCGGAAGCGGCGCGCCCGCCGCGCCGCGCGGTCGCGCCGCAGCCAATGCCGGCCTCGGTTTTTCCTGAGCGTCAACACACGGAGTCGCAATTCCGTCAGGCGGCGCGGCCCGCGATGATGGCGCAACAGGCGCCGCCGGCGTTCGACGACGACATCGAGCCGCTGGCGTTGACGCAGGCGATCGACCCGCCAGTGGCGCGTCCGGCGCCGGCGCGGCGCCTCATGCCGCCACCGCTAACGCAACCACAACCACGCGCGGAACGCCAATCGAGCGGCCTGTCGGTAGTTCTGGCCGGCAGCATTGCCGCGGTGCTCGCCATCCTAGCCGTCATGGTGGTGCGCGATCCGACGCTGGTTACCGATCGCATCGCCGCCCTGACCGGCGAGTCCGATCAGCCGGCACAGACCGTCGCCCGCGTGACTTCGCCAGCGCCGCTGTCGGCATCGTCTTCGGTGGCAAGCCACGAGGCGACGCCGCTTCGCGTTTTGCCCCGCCCGCACCAGGACCGCACGGTGGCAATGACGACGTTGCCGCCGCCCTCGCTCGAGACCGGCGTAACGCTCCCGCCGCCGGCGAATGTCGAAGCAGACGCCACACCGCCTGCCGCTCCGGCCGCTCCCGCGGCATCATCGCCGCCTACTGCCGTTGCGACGGCGCCGGCAACCGCGGAGCCGCAGGAGACGAAGCCGGCGCCGAAACCGGCGAAGCCGGTGCCACTAGCGCCCGTCGCGACTGCGTCGCGAGCCGACGACGCCAAGCCGGTGCAGATGGCGGCGCTGCCGTCGCCCAACGCCTTACCCGCGCTGTCGGCCGCTGAGCCGCAACGTGCCGAGGCGGAACAGCCGCCGGCGGCGCCTGCCGCTACGCCGACGCCGAAACAGCCCGTCGCCATGGTCGCGCCGACATCCGCTCCATCCCCGCCCGCGCCTGCCCCGATGCCGGCGCCTCCGAAAGCGGTTCAGACCGCGCCGTTACCGGCACCGGCACCGGATTCCGCTCCGCCGCAACAAGTCGCGATGGCGCCCGCCGCGGCACCAACGCCCGCGCCGCCATCGGCACAACCCGCCGACAACGGCGCCGGCGTCCAGGCGGCCGCGGACGTTCGCGTCGCAAGCGACCTGCAAGCCAAGGTCAAAGCGGGCGATCACGTCGCCGAATATCGTCTCGGGATTCTGTACGCGCTCGGCAAGGGCGTGACGCGCGACTACGATTACGCCGCCAAGCTGCTGCATCGCTCGGCGGAATCCGGCTTGCCGGAAGCGCAATACGATTACGGCGTGCTGTGCGACAAAGGACTGGGCGTGCCGCGCGATTCAGCCGAGGCGGCGCGCTGGTACGCCAAGGCGGCGCAACAGGGTCATCCGCCGGCGGCGCTCAATCTTGGCTACGCCTATGCCGAAGGGCTGGGCGTGGTGCGCAATCTGCCAGAGGCGGCACGCTGGTTCCGCCGCGCGGCCGAAGCCGGACTGATCAACGCGCAGTTCAACCTCGCCTACATGTATGAACAAGGTGCAGGCATCGCGAAATCGCCGGTCGATGCCTATGCCTGGTACAGCGTGGCGGCGGAAAAGGGCGATCAGGGCGCGCAGCAGGCGGTCGAGCGCATCGCGTCGCGCATGACGCCGCGCGACCTGCAGGCCGCCAAGGCGCGCATCAAGGTCGTCAAGCGCTCGATCCGAATTCAGAACTAAGTTCCGCGGCAACGATCCACCAGCGGGGATGCTCCCGGCTTAGCTGATTCGCCGCGCTTTCCGCTTCCGCTTTCGTCGCGAACAGCGCGAAGCAGGTTGCGCCGCTACCCGACATGCGCGGCAACAGAACGCCGTCGAGGCGCGCCAACCGCTTCAGAACGACGCCGATCTCAGACACCAACCCGATCGCGGCACCGGTGAGATCGCTGTTCCGCTCGGCCAGGTTTCGTGCGAACGACACGGCATCGGCGGTCATAGGAAATCGCGACACAGGCGAGAACGGTCCCGTGAACGCGCGATAGACCGAAACGGTGGGCAGCGCGATCCTGGGATTGACCAGCACCACGAAACAGCGTGGCAGCGTTCCCGCATCCTCAATCCTGTCGCCGATATCGCCGAGCCAGACCGGCCGCGCCGCGAGACATGCCGGCACGTCGCTGCCGAGCGCGGACGCAATCGCATTCAACATCGCGGGGTCGCATCGCCATAGCTCGGCGAGGGCTTTAAGACACGCCGCGGCGTCGCTCGAACCGCCGCCGATGCCCGACGCGACGGGCAAATTCTTGGTCAAGCGGATCGCAACGTCGGCACGTCGCCCGAGCCGTTCGGCCAGCATCGCCGCAGCCCGCCACACGAGATTGTCGCGCGGATCGCCCGTCAGATCTTTCGCAAACGGTCCGTCGATGGTCAGCCGCGGTTCAGCTGGCGACGCGGCGCTGACCTCATCGCCGACGCTTGCGAAGGCAACGAGACTATCGAGCAGATGGAAGCCGTCGGGACGCCGACCGGTAACGTGGAGATAGAGATTGAGCTTGGCCGGGGCAAAAAATGAAATCATTTTGCCTCGCACGCGGGCGCGTCGCTCATCGCGAGCCGGACAACTTACCCGCCTTTGGATTGCAGCACGGTTTGAGGCGCCCCAAGCCCGTGCTGGAGCTTCGCTTCAATCTTGGCGATATCACCCTGCTCGGGCTTGAATTGCAGCGCCCGGTTCCACTGAAAGCGCGCCTCGAGGCGCCGGCCGCTGCGCCAATAGGCATCGCCGAGATGATCATTGATGGTCGGATCTTCCGGCACCAATTCGATGGCGCGCTCGAGATTCTCGGTGGCCTTGGCGTAGTTGCCCAGGCGGAAATAGGCCCAGCCTAGACTGTCGACGATATAACCGTCGTTAGGCCGCAACGAAACGGCGCGCTCGACCATTTTCAGCGCCTCGTCAAGATGCATGCCCTGGTCGATCCAGGAATAACCGAGATAGTTCAGCACCAACGGCTGTTGCGGTTCCAGCGCAAGCGCATGACGGAAATCGGCCTCGGCGCGCGACCAATGCCGCGCGCGTTCCAGGGCGATGCCTCGGCCGTAATAGAGCCGCCAGTCGCGCGTGCCGTCCTTGCCGATGCGCGCGAACGCGTCGTCATAGGCAATCACCGCTTCACCAAAGCGGTCGTGGCTGCGCAGAATGTCGCCGAGCTCGATCATCGGCTGGCGATCGCGCGGGCGCTCTCCTGCCATCTCGCGCAACAGCGCCACTGCCTCGTCGATGCGGCCGAGCCCGTCGAGCATCGCCGCCTCACGCAGCCGCGCCGACCAGGATAGCGGCGAAGCGCGATCAACAGCCCGATAGAGCGCCAACGCCTGGGTGTGATGGCCGAGCTGTTCCTCAAGCTCCGCCAGCAACAACTGAGCAATGGGAAAATCGGGCTTGAGATAGAGTGCGAGGCGGACGTGGATCAGTGCAACGTCCAACGTTTCACGCGCGTTCAGGATGCTGGCGAGATCGAACAGCGCCTCCGCGGCGCCGTCCTGCGGCGTCACGATAAGGCGCTTCGGGATCGAGCCGCTTTCGAGCCGCACTATCGCGGCATCGACAACCGCGCCATTCTCGGGCTCGCCGCGCAGCCTCTCGTAAAGGCGGCGCGCCGCCTCGTCGCGTTGATGCCGCTCGAAGAAGTTTCCCGCCAGCTCCACCGAGCGCCAGGTCATATGCGACGTCGCGCCGGTCAGCTTGTCGTAATTCTTCGCCGCCTCGTCGATCCGGTCGGCACGATCGGCGATCAACGCCAGATGAAACGTGGTCAATTCCGGAATCGCGTTGGGCTGCTTGGCGCGTGACAGCATTGCCACCGCTGCGTCGGGTTTGCCCAGTCCGATCTCCGCCCAAGCCGACAGAAGCGGCGTGGCAAAGCGCTCCACGCCGTCCTTCGGCAAGGCCTGCGCGCGCGTCAACGCCTCGTCGTAACGACCCGCCTTCATCGCTTGCATGACCAGCACCAGGTCGGCGATGCCCGAGCGGCGGTCAAGATCGGCAATGCGCGTCGCGAGCGGAAGCGCTTCGGTGATGTCGCCGCTGCCGACGCGAAACAGGAAGGCGCGGCGCACCAGTTCGCTGTTGCCGGGATCGGCCGCCAGCGCGCGGCCGATATAATGCGCGGCGGCGCTGTAATCGTGCTGCTGTTGCGCGTGGCGCCCGGCGAGATAGGCGCCGAGCGGCGACATGTCCCGCGCCGGCGCGCCGTCGGTTGGCATGTTCTCCGTCGCGGCACTGGTGGCGCAGGCACACAGCACGAACGAGATCAGGACCGCCGCGCCCTTCGCCTTATTCATCAACTTGCCGCCGAAACTCGTCATCCTGCGTGTACTCACATGTTCGGGTAATTGGGACCGCCGCCACCCTCGGGCACCACCCAGTCGATATTCTGGGTCGGGTCCTTGATGTCGCAGGTCTTGCAGTGCACGCAGTTCTGCGCGTTGATCTGCAATCGCGGCTCGCCGTCACCGACGCGCACGATCTCGTACACGCCCGCCGGACAATAGCGCTGTTCCGGCGAATCATAGAGCCGATAATTTATGTCGATCGCCACTTCCGGGTCGCGCAGATGCAGATGAGGCGGCTGATTCTCTTCGTGATTGGTATTGGAGATGAACACCGACGATAACCGATCGAACGTCAGCTTCCCATCGGGCTTGGGGTAGACGATCGGTTTGGCGAGCCGCGCATTCTCCAACGTCGTGTTGTCGGCGTGCTGACGGAACGTCCAGGGCGCGTGGCCGCGCAAGACATAAGTGTCGAGCGCGGAATAGGCCAACGCGAGGGGCAGTCCCCAGCGAAACGACGGACGGATATTCCGCACGGCGTAAAGCTCGGGCCAGATCCACGAGCGCTCGAGCGCGGCGCGATAGCTCGCGGCGGGATCGCCCGAGAGGCGGCGGAAAATTGTCTCCGCCGCCACCATGCCCGACTTCATCGCGGTGTGGCTGCCCTTGATTTTGGGCACGTTCATGAAACCGGCCGACGCGCCGATCACCAGCCCGCCGGGGAAATCCACTTTCGGGATCGACTGGAACCCGCCTTCGTTCATGGCGCGAGCGCCATAGCAGACGCGCCGCCCGCCTTCGAAGATCGGGCGGATCGCGGGATGCGTCTTGAAGCGCTGCAATTCCTCGAACGGCGACAGGAACGGGTTCTTGTAGTCGAGCCCGACCACCATGCCGATCGCGACCTGGCGATTTTCCAGGTGATAGATGAAGGCGCCGCCATAAGTGCCCCAGTCGAGCGGCCAGCCGATAGTGTGGATGACGCGGCCGGCATGGTGCTGCGCCTCGGGCACTTCCCACAATTCCTTCACGCCGAGCCCGAACGTCTGCGGGTCGACGCCGTCGCGCAGGCCGAACCGCGCGAACAGAAGCTTGGTCAGCGACCCACGACAGCCCTCGGCGAACAGGGTCTGGCCGGCGCGCAGTTCGACGCCGGGCTGATAGTTCGCGGTTTCCTTGCCATCCTTGCCGATCCCCATCGCGCCGGTGGCGACGCCCGCGACGGCCCCGTCATCGCTATAGAGAATTTCGGCGCCAGCAAAGCCGGGATAAATCTCGACCCCAAGTTCCTCGGCCTGCCTGCCGAGCCACCGCGTCACATTGCCGAGGCTGACGATGTAATTGCCGCTATTGTGCATCTGCGGCGGCGTCGGCAACCTGACCCAATTGGCCTTGGTCAGGAACAGCAGCCGGTCGTCGGTCGCAGGGGTGACGAGCGGCGCCCCGCGCTCACGCCAGTCGGGGAACAGCTCGTTCAGCGCCCGCGGCTCGACGACGGCGCCCGACAGGATATGGGCTCCGACCTCCGAGCCTTTCTCGATGACGCAGACAGAAATTTCACGGCTCGCCTCGGCCGCAAGCTGCTTAAGCCGGATCGCCGCCGCCAGACCCGCCGGGCCGGCGCCAACGATCAGCACATCGTAAGTCATCGTCTCGCGCTGCATTCGGCGGGCACTATAGTGGATGCGGCTCGCCAATTCATAGGCTAGGGTTCGCAAATGCCCGCCACGCAATCCCAGATCGCGCTGCTGCGCTGGTATGTTGAGATGGGCGCCGACGAGTCGATCGGCTGGGAGGCGCAGGACCGGTTGGCGCCAAAACGCCCGCCGGCCGCTCCGATCGTTCGCCCGGCCGCACCCGTGGCGGCGGAACGGGAGCCGGACTTCGCGCCTGCCATCACATCGTTGGCTGGCCATCCCGCCGAAGCGGCCACGACTCTTGCCGAGCTCGAAGAAGCGGTGCGGGCGTTCGAGGGCTGCGCCTTGAAACGTACCGCGACAAATACTGTGTTCGCGGACGGGATTCGGGGCGCGCCGCTGATGATCATCGGCGAGGCTCCCGGCGCCGACGAAGACCGCCTCGGCAAGCCTTTTGTCGGCCGCTCGGGCCAGTTGCTCGATCGGATGCTGGCCGCCATCGGTTTCAGCCGCCAGAGCAACGCGTATATCACCAACATCCTGTTCTGGCGCCCGCCCGGCAATCGCAAGCCGACCGGAGACGAGATCGCCGCCTGTCTGCCCTTCGTGTGGCGGCATATCGCGCTCGGCCGGCCGCGCCTGGTGCTGCTCAGTGGCGGTACCGCGACGGCGGCGATGCTCGACCGGAGCGAAGGGATCACCCGGCTGCGCGGACGCTGGTTCGAGCTGCAGGTGCCGGGGCTCGACCGGCCCGTGCCGGCAATGGCGTCGTACCACCCGTCTTTCCTGCTACGTACTCCGGCGCGTAAATCCGAGGTGTGGCGCGACTTATTAGCGATTCAAGCTAAATTTGACGAATCCGGCTAAGTCCCTCGGATTCCATAATAGAATCGGACTTTAGGCAAAAATACGCCAAGGACGCGCCAAAATTTTGCCTTGCCTCTCCCAAAGTCTTCGTCTAATGGCGCTTCAGAACGTCGGTACAACAACTAATCGGTTGAGGCATGATTTTATCAATAAGGGGGGCGGCCGGAACTATTTTGGGCTTGCTTCTCTTGGGTTCTGCGGCGGTCCCCATCATTTCTTTCGCCGCCGAAACTCCAGCCTCCAATTCTAGTGAAGTAGCGCTGCCAACGCTCCTCTCGGCCGCGGATGCTTCACGCTACACTGACATCTTTGCCCTTCAGGCCAAGCGCAAATGGCGCGACGCCGACCGCGAGATCGCGTCGCTTACCGACCGGCTGCTGATGACCGACGTCCTGGCCCAGCGCTATCTCAGCCCGGGCTACCGGGCCAGCTATACCGAGCTACGCGACTGGCTCTTCAAATATGGCGACGCTCCGGACGCGAGCCGGATCCACACCATGGCGATGAAGCGCCGACCGAAGGGCGAGCCCGAGCCACCGGCCGCGATCGTCGGCGCCGGTGGCGCGTCCGCCGACGCGCTCGATAGGCACCGCGCGATCGGCACCGGCGACGAAGCAGCCTATGCCAATGGCGGACGGTCGGAAGACTGGCTAGCCGGGCTTACGGCGTGGCGAGCCGGCCGCGTCGACAAGGCGCGCAAGCTTTTCGAAGCCGCGGCGCATTTGGGCAAGTCGTCATGGGCGATATCGGCCGCGGCCTATTGGGCGGCGCGAGCCGAACTGCGCGGCGGCCATCCCGAACTGTTCAATTACTGGCTCGGCATCGCCGCCAAGAACCCGCGTACCTTCTACGGCCTACTTGCGCGGCGGACGCTTGGCGTCGGTTCCTATATCGAATTCGATCCACAAGGCTTCGGCGCGCTCGAGGCGCAGATCATGACCGGCATGCCCGCCGGTCGCCGTGCGCTGGCGCTAATCCAGATCGGCGACACCGCCCGGGCGGAAGCCGAATTGCGCGCCCTGGCGCTGCGCGGCTCGTCCGAGGTGCAGCGCGCCATCGTCACACTCGCCGATCGGGCCAATATGGCCTCGCTGTCGGTTGAGATCGCGGCGCATATTGCCGAGGGCGAGGATTTGCACAGCGACCGCGCGCAATTCCCGGTGCCGCGCTGGAAGCCGCGCGGCGGCTTCCAGGTCGACCGTGCGCTGATCTACGGGCTGATGCGGCAGGAATCGAAATTCAAGCCGGTCGCGCATAACCCGTCGGGCGCGTCGGGCCTGATGCAGCTCATGCCTGGCACCGCGCGCACCATGGCGGCGCATACCGGCGTGCACGGTTCGGTGTCCGATCCCGCCGTCAACCTGACGTTGGCGCAGCAATACGTCATCGAGCTGCTCAGCGACAATCGGGTGAACGGCAACCTGCTCTATTTCGCGGTCGCCTATAACTGCGGACCGAACGTTCTGCCCGGCGTGAAAGCGGCGTCCGGCAAGAACGGCGACCCGCTGCTGTTCGTCGAAAGCATTTCCAACCGGGAAACGCGGCTGTTCATCCATCAGGTCATGACCAACTATTGGATCTACCGGTTACGGTTGGGACAGCCGACGCCGGACCTCGATGCGCTTGCCGCGGGTGAGTGGCCGATCTATACCGCTCTCGATAACAGCGCGGAGGCCCGTATCCGCCATGCCGAAAATCGATGAGTCGCGGCCGTTCCTGCCGGTAAACATCGCCATCCTGACGGTTTCCGATACCCGCACCGAAGCCGACGACAAGTCGGGCCGCAACCTGGCCGACATGATCGTGCGCGACGGCCACAAGGTTGCCGCCAAAAAGATCGTGCGCGACGACCAAGCGGCAATCGTCGCCCAGCTCAAGGCCTGGATCGCCGATCCGCTGATCGACGTGGTGATCTCGACCGGCGGCACCGGCGTTACCGGCCGCGACGTGACGCCGGAGGCGTTTCACCAGGTTTACGAGAAAGAGATCGCCGGCTTCGGCGAGCTGTTCCGCTATCTCTCGTACCAAAAAGTGGGTACGTCGACGATCCAGAGCCGCGCGACCTCGGGCGTCGCCGGCGGCACCTACCTTTTCGCCCTGCCCGGCTCACCCAGCGCCTGCCGCGACGGCTGGGAAGATATCATCCGTCACCAGCTCGATAACCGGCACCGGCCCTGCAATCTGGTCGAATTGATGCCCCGCCTGCAGGAGCATCGCGCCGCCGAGTAGCGGCACCGATTCAATTTTAGATTTATTTTCTGTTTTACTCTTTCAACGAATCGCTGGGGTTAACCAGTTCGATTCACGTTGACTCTTGACTTTAAGTTTGTACTATTTTTGTTCTAATTGTTTACCCATGGTTAATTTTATGAACAAAACAAAGTCGTTGGAAATTCAGCACGGCCGAGGCGCTGGAGCCAATGAGTCCGGTCGCTTCGAGCGCCACCAACGCGACGTGTTCGACGACGGCTGGGATACCATCGAAGAGTCCTTACCCCCTCTAAATACGACTTATACGCGTGATTCGACGCGTACAATTTTGGCGCGAAATGATTCACCCGATATCCCGTTTGATCGCTCGATCAACCCTTATCGCGGCTGCGAGCACGGTTGCATCTACTGCTTCGCGCGGCCGACCCATGCCTATTTGGGATTATCGCCGGGCCTTGATTTCGAGAGTCGGATTTTCGTCAAGGAAGATGCCGCCGACCTGCTGCGCGTCGAGCTGGCTCGGCCGTCCTATCAATGCCGCACCATTGCGCTCGGCGCGAACACCGATCCATACCAGCCGGCGGAAAAGAAATTCCAGATAACGCGGCGCGTGCTCGACGTGCTGCGCGAGTTGCGTCATCCCGTCAGCATCGTCACGAAATCGGCGCTGGTGGCGCGCGACATCGACATCCTTGCGGAAATGGCGAAGCTGCGCCTCGCCTCGGTGGCCATCTCCGTGACCACGCTCGACCGCCGCCTCGCGCGCGCGATGGAGCCGCGCGCCGCGACGCCGCAACGCCGACTCGACACGATGCGGACGCTGGCCGACGCCGGGATTCCGGTGTGCGTCCTCGCCTCCCCCATGATCCCTGCGCTCAATGACAGTGAGCTCGACGCTATCCTCGAGGCCGGCGCGGCGCACGGCGCGGTCAATGCCGGCACGATCCTGCTGCGGCTGCCGCTCGAACTGGGGCCGTTGGTCGAGGACTGGCTCAACCGCCATTACCCCGACAAGGCGAAGCACGTTCTCTCTCTGATAAAGCAGGCGCGCGGCGGCAAGATCTATTCCTCGGAATGGGGCCAGCGCATGACCGGCTCCGGCCCCTATGCCGACCTGTTGCAATTGCGCTTCGAGAAGGCGTGCAAGCGCCTCGGCCTCAACCAGCGTCGCGCCTCGTACGAACTCGACAAGACGCTGTTCCGCAAACCCGCCAAGGCGGGCGATCAATTGAGTCTGCTCTAGCATCGAGTCGCGCTTGTCACCGGCGGCGCGCGGTGCGAGGTTCGCGTCATGCCGAGCTTCCGGTATGAACGCGCGTTGGATGGGATCGTTTGCGGCGTCGACGAGGTCGGGCGCGCGCCGCTGGCGGGTCCGGTTCTGGCCGCCGCGGTGATCCTGCCAGCAAAGCTGCCGCGTGCGCTCCAGGGCATGGACGACAGCAAGATCGTGCCGCGCGAAAAGCGCGAAGAATATGCCGAGCGCCTGTTCGACCATGCGAAGATCGGCATCGGTGCCGCCAGCGTCGCCGAAATCGACACGATCAACATCCTGCGCGCCACGTTTCTGGCGATGGCACGCGCCGTTGCCGCCTTGTCGGCGGTGATCGGCGAAACGCCGGCCTGGGCGCTGGTCGACGGCAACCAGGCGCCGAAACTACCGTGCCGCGTTCAGACCATCGTTGGCGGCGACGGCAAGTCGCTGTCGATCGCCGCGGCCTCGATTGTCGCCAAGGTGACCCGGGACCGGCTCATGCATGCGCTGGCGCCGCGCTATCCCGGCTACGGCTGGGAAACCAATGTCGGCTATCCGACCAAGACCCATCGCGACGCCATCCTGTCCCTTGGCATCACGCGGCATCACCGCAAGCGCTTCGTCAATCTCCAGCGCACTCTCGAATTGGAATTAGAGTCGAATTCTGCCGATTAACTTACTGACTCTAAAGATTCTTGACGGCGCGACTTGGCCCTGCGCAAATGACGGCAAAACTAAAGGGCGGCCGTCATGGGGAGCGATACCAAAAACCGCATTCTGCTGGGCGATTGCGCCGCCGCGATGGCGTCGCTGCCCGAAGCCTCGGTCGACCTGATTTTCGCCGACCCGCCCTACAATCTTCAGCTCAGCGGCGAACTGCGCCGCCCGAACCACAGCAAGGTCGACGGGGTCGAGGAGGAATGGGACCAGTTCTCGTCCTTCGCCGCCTACGACGCCTTCACAAAAGACTGGCTGACCGCCGCGCGCCGGGTTCTGAAACCGGATGGAGCTCTCTGGGTAATCGGCTCATATCACAACATTTTTCGGGTCGGCGCTTTACTTCAGGATCTAGGCTTCTGGATCCAGAACGACGTCATCTGGCTCAAAACCAATCCGATGCCAAATTTCCGCGGCCGGCGCTTCACCAACGCGCATGAGACCCTGATCTGGTGCACGCGCAGCCAGGACAGCAAGGCGACCTTCAATTATGAGTCCATGAAAGCGCTGAACGACGATTTGCAGATGCGCAGCGACTGGCTGCTGCCGATCTGCGGCGGCGCCGAGCGGCTCAAGGACGGCGACGGCCGCAAGGCGCATCCGACGCAAAAGCCCGAGGCCCTGCTCCACCGCGTGCTGCTGGCCACGACCCGGCCTGGCGACACAGTGCTCGATCCGTTCTTCGGCACGGGCACGACCGGCTCGGTCGCGAAGCGGCTCGGCCGGAACTTCATCGGCATCGAGCGCGACCCGGAGTATGTCGCGATCGCCCGCGAACGCATCGCCGCGGTCGAACCGGCGGCCGGCGACGTCGTGGCGCTTCAACAAAAACGCGACGAGCGGCGCATCCCGTTCGGTACGCTGGTCGAGCGCGGTCTGTTGCGGCCGGGCGACGTCCTGTCCGACGCGACCGGGCGCTGGACCGCGAAAGTGCGGGCCGACGGCACGCTGATCTCGGCCGAGGCGCGCGGCTCGATCCATCAGGTCGGCGCGGCGGTGCAGAACGCCCCGGCCTGCAACGGTTGGCAGTTCTGGTATTACCGTGACGGCGGCCGGAAAATCCCGATTGACCTGCTGCGCCAGCGCGTCCGGGCGGAGCTGGAAAGGCTCAACTAACTTCGCGCGCCCTGGCGCCAGAATTGCGGGCGCACGAAACTCCCCGCCCAAGCGCCGCGCTTTTCCTTCCGCGCTTCCCCTTCGAGCGGCAGATATTGCAGGCCGCGGCCGTAATAGAAAGCGAGGCCTTCGCTTACCAGCGTGCCGCCGACATCCTTGCCGTCGACGGTGCAGACCGCGAACTCGCGGGCGTGACGGTCGATGAATTCGTTGTCAACGTTGCAGGCGAAGCCGGGCCGCGCCGCCAACGCCGCGAGCCGCCGCGTCGCCACCAGGCCGCACGGCCACGCCTTGCCGGCTGGGTCGCGGCACATCTGACCGCTTTCGAACGCATCGACCCCGAACAGGCGCAGCCGCTGCGCCAGGCAGGACAAGCCGACCCTCGACAGAAAGCAATCACGCGGCGTTAGTTCGAGCGTGTCGCCGTCGCGCACCGCATAGCGGTCGATCCCGGCGGTCGGCCCGTCCCACGCCGCAGCCGTGACCAGCACCGCCACGATGATGGCGGCGGCTATACCAACGAGGATGCGCCAGTTGTCCATGCCCGGTTTGGCTACGCCTGCCGCACGGCAGGGTCAAGGATCGCGCGTTTGAGTTTTCCCGGCGGATCGCTAAAGTCCCGCGCCAATGACCGATCCCATCGCTATCCGCTTGGCGCGGCTCGATTCCTGCTCCGTGTCCGACGCGCTCGACAAGCTCGGCCTGCCGCCCGCCGTCACTGGCCTGCCGCCGCGGAGCGCCATCCGCAAGATCGCCGGCAAAGTCCATACCGTGAAGCTGGTCGGCAAAGGCGATGCCCCGCCCGTGACCGGCGCGCCGCGCCATCTCGGCACCACCGCCATCGAGGCGTGCCAACCCGGCGAGATTATCGTGGTCGAACAGCGCACCGGCATCGATGCCGGCTCGTGGGGCGGCATCCTGTCGCTCGGCGCCAAGGTCAAAGGCGTCGCCGGCGTGATCGCCGACGGGCCGCTGCGCGACGTCGACGAGGCGCGCGAATTCGATTTCCCGGTCTATAGCCGCGCCGTCACGGCCCGCACCGCGCGCAACCGCGTCGCCGAGATCGGCACCGACGTGCCGGTGCGGATCGGCGATATCACCGTCAACCCCGGCGACTACGCGATCGCGGATTCCACCGGCGTGTGTTTCCTGCCCGCCGCCGACGCCGAGCGGATCGTCGCCGCCGCCGAAGACATCGCGATGCGCGAAGCAGCGATGGGCAAGGCCCTCCTCACCGGCAAGCGCATCACCGAGGTGATGGGCGCCAATTACGAAAAGATGTTGGAGAGAAAATAAATGGATAAGAACGTCGAGCGCGCGTCGAAACTCGATACCGCGACCATCAGCGACGCGCTGGACCGGTTCGGCATCGTCGGTCAGTGCTATGAGATCAAGCCGCGCGATCCGAAATTCCGCATGACCGGCCGCGCCTTCACCTTGCTGTGCGGCCCCGCCTCAGTGCCGCCCGGCACGGTCGGCGATTATATCGACGACGTGAAGCCGGGCGAGGTCGTGGTGATCGACAATGGCGGCCGGCTTAACGCTACGATCTGGGGCGATATCCTGACCGAGACCGCGTCGGCCAAGAAGGTCGCCGGCACGGTGATCGACGGGCTGTGCCGCGACACGGCGTTGTGCATGGAGCTGAACTATCCGGTGTTCACGCGCGACCACTGGATGCGCACCGGCAAGGACCGCGTCCAGGTCGAAGCGACCAACGTGCCGGTCACGATCGGCGAAGCGCGTGTGCAGCCCGGCGATATTCTTCGCGGCGACGCGGACGGCGTCGTGGTGATCCCCAAGGAGCACGAGGACAAGGTGCTGCAAGCCGGCGAAGAGATCCAGGAAGCCGAGAACGCGATCCGCAAGGCGGTGCGCGGGGGGATGCGGCTCGACGAGGCGCGCAAGCAATTCAAGTACCACACGCTGCAGACACGGGTGAAATCATGAGCGGTTTGAAGACTATTTCGCCGACCGAGAAGCTCGATTTCGAACGCGTCGATCCGAAGCTGGTCGAGGCGGCGCGGCCGATCGGGACGGCGACGCTGCACGAAGCAGGCGGCAAGATCGGCGCGCTGCCGCCGCAGATCAAGCCGATGGCGCCGTCCTTCAAAGTCTGCGGCCCCGCCTTTACAGTGCAAGGCCCCCCCGGCGACAATCTGCGGCTCCATCGCGCCCTCGCGGCGGCAAAGCCGGGCGACGTGCTGGTCGCATCGGTGGGCGGCGTCTATGAACACGGCTATTGGGGCGAGATCATGTCGACCGCCGGCAAGGCGCTAAAGCTCGGCGGGCTCGTGCTCGACGGCTGCGTTCGCGACGGCGCATTGCTCGAAGGCGTCGGCTTTCCGGTATTCGCGCGCGGCCTGTGCATCAAGGGCACGGGCAAGGATTTCGAGGCGCGCGCCTTCCTCGGCCATCCGGTGCTGATCGGCGACATCACCGTCAATGCGGGCGACCTCGTGGTCGGCGACACGGACGGCGTCTGCGTTGTGCCGCGCGCGCGGGTCGCGGAAGTGATCCAGAAATCGCTCGATCGCGAGGCCAAGGAAGCCAAGACGATGGAGCAATTGCGCGCCGGCGCCACCACGCTCGATTTGTACGGCTGGAACCGCTAGCTCTTCCGGTTCTGCGCGTCCCAGTACCGTTCGAGGTTCGCGATCAGCGCGGGGCTGAAATGGCACTGTGCCTGCTCGCGCGCATAGACCGCGCAATAGCGGCGGAATAGATCGAGCGGCTCCTCCGCGACGCGGAAGGCGCGGCGGTTGCCGATGGCGCCGACCGCACCCGAATTGGTCAGGCCGGCAACGACGCGGTCGATCGCTGCGTCCATGTCGCCGGGCGGCACGATCTCGTCGCAGATCAACCTGCCTTCCGGCGTGTCGCAGTCGAGCCGGCGCTCGTACTGGATCAATTGCCGTGCAATGCGGTCGCCGACAAAGCGGATGAGCCGCAGATTGGACAGGCCCGGGATGATGCCCTCTTTGCGCGCCGGCAGCGTCATATAGGCGTCGGACGCCGCCAGCACATAGTCGATGGTCAGCAGCACCTGGCAATGGCCGCCGATTGCGAAACTCTCGACCGCCGCGATCCACGGCTTCTCGATGCCGTACCCATGCACGTCATCGGGCATTAGATCCGGCGTCGCGACGCCGCGCAGCAGCTTATGCACCCAGCCCAGCTCGCGCGCGATGAACCAGACAAACGGGATCTGCCCGCGATAAAGATGCGTCAGGTTGATGCCGGCGCCGAAACTCCGCCGTCCGCGATATTTGGGATGGTCGAGCGGTCCGCCGCGTAGCACCGCGATGTCGCTGTTGGGATCGAGCGTCGCGACGTCGATCGCGATCTCCACCGCGTCGATCGTGGCCTGGTCTTCGGCGTTGAGATAACGCGGATTGCACATCTCGACGTGAACCGCGCGGCCGCGCCGCGTCAGTGCCGCGGCGCCGAGGTCGAGAACGCCCTCGCGCCCGAAACGCTCGAGCATTTCCCGGCTCTCGGGGCGCGGCAACAGCATGGCGTGGCACAAATGCGTGCCGGCGCGCTCATCGGCCAGGATGTGCGACAGCAAAATCCCCTGGTCGATCTCGAGGCCTTTCTTGTCGCGCTGAAGCAGCCCCGCTTCCGCCGCGATCTCGGCGCGTGATGGCGCAAGGCCGGGGAATCGTTCGGCAACGCGATAGACCACTTCCTCGACCCGGACGAATTTGGTGCGATTGTCGGTGACGGCGTCATACACCGCTCCGGCATGATCGCGGAGGAACGCGATCCGTACATCGCGCGTTGTGAAGTCCGTCGTCATCCCCTGCAAGCCTATCACTTCCGCCTCAGCGCCAATACCGATAAGCTTCCGGCATGACGACGAACTGCATCGCCCTGGTGGTCGCGGCGGGACGCGGCACGCGTTTCGGCGGCGCGATGCCGAAACAATATCTGCCGCTCGCCGGCAAGCCGGTGCTGCGCCATTCGCTCGAAACCCTGACGCGCCACGCGGGCATCGACCGGGTCGGCGTGGTGTTCAATCCCGACGATGCCGCGCTATACGACACGGCAGCCGCCGGCCTCGATCTGCTGCCGCCGGTCGCGGGCGGCGCCGCGCGGCAGGATTCGGTGCGGCTCGGGCTTGAGAGCTTGGTCGACCTTGCACCGAACCGCGTATTGATCCATGACGCGGCGCGGCCGTTTCTTGCCGCCTCAACCATCGACGACGTGATGGGCGCGCTCGACCAGTCTCCCGCGGCGATTCCCGCCCTGCCGCTGCTCGACACGGTCAAGCGCGGCGCTAACGGCGTCATTACCGAGACGCTCGACCGTACCAACCTGTGGCGCGCGCAGACGCCGCAAGGCTTTCGCTATGCCGACATTCTGGGCGCGCATCGCGACGCCAAGGGCCTCGATCTGCCCGACGATGCGGCGATCGCCGAGCGCGCCGGAATGGCGGTCAAACTGATCGCCGGCAGCGAAGCGAATTTCAAGGTGACGACCGAGGACGATTTGCGCGAAGCGGAGCACCGCATCGCCGCCGGTCTCGGTGATATCCGCACCGGACAGGGCTTCGACGTGCATGCCTTCGGTCCCGGGGATCATCTATTCCTCTGCGGCGTCGAGATTCCCCACGATCACAGCCTCGTCGGACATTCGGACGCCGATGCCGGGCTCCACGCCCTGACCGACGCGATCCTCGGCTGCATCGGCGCCGGCGATATCGGCGTGCATTTCCCGCCGAGCGATCCGCAATGGCGCGGCGCGCCGTCGCATCGTTTCCTCAGCCGTGCCGCCGACCTGGTTCGCGCGCGCGGCGGCGTCATCGCTCACGTCGACGTTACCATTGTGTGCGAGCGGCCGAAGGTAGGGCCGCACCGCGCCGCGATGGTCTCGCGCATCGCCGAGATACTCGGCCTCGACCAAGGCCGTGTCAGCGTCAAGGCCACGACCACCGAGAGGCTCGGCTTCACCGGGCGCGGCGAAGGTCTCGCGGCACAGGCGATCGCCACCGTCAGGTTACCGCTATGACGGACACGCGCACCCTCGCCGAAACTGTGCTCGATCTGTGTCGCCGCCGCGGCTGGAAAGTCGTGACCGCGGAATCCTGCACCGGCGGCATGATAGTGGCGTCACTCACCGATATCGCCGGCTCGTCCGACGTAGTCGAGCGCGGCTTCGTCACCTATTCCAACGAGGCCAAGACCGACCTTCTCGGCGTGCCGAGCCAATTAATCGCGCAGCATGGCGCGGTGAGCGAGCCGGTAGCTCGCGCGATGGCGGCAGGCGCCCTCGCCCGGGCACCGGTGGATCTCGCCATCTCCGTCACGGGCATCGCCGGCCCGGGCGGCGGTTCCGTCGAGAAACCCGTCGGCCTCGTCCATTTCGCCGTCGCGCGGAAAGGCAAGCCGGTCGAGACCGAGCATCAGATTTTCAGCGGCGATCGCGACCAGGTCCGCGCGCTCGCGACCCGGCGCGCGTTGGAATTGCTGACCGAGTTGACCGACTGAACCGCATTTTCGCGGAGGACGGCGGAAAGTCGCCATCAATCGCATTCGATAGGGAGCAACATGGCCAAAACCCGCAAAGGTCCCCAACACCAAGCCAAGCATTTCCAGCCCGAGGATCACGCGCACGCCGCACATCAAGAACAGGCGTCGCATGGCCACGGAAATAGGCCCGCACGCGACGGTCACAAGGCACCGGATGGCAAAACCTCACGCCCCGGCTATCCCGTGGAAATCGCGCCGAAGGGGCCGCGAAAGGGCCAATAGTTGGCTTCTGGGAGCCGTCCTCGTGCCTGTCACGAAATCCAAGCTGAGCACAAAACCGCCCTCCGACACGAGCGTGTTCATCCCCACTTCCGTGGTTCTGCAACGACTGCACGATGATGCGCCGACCGGCCACTTCACCCTGAGTTGGCTCATGGGCAGCCTGCGCAAGCGATCGTTCGGCATCATCATGCTTCTGCTTGCCGTAGTCGCGATGGCACCTGGCGTCTGCGTCGTCGCTGGCCTGCTGCTGATGATTCCCGCGTTCCAGATGATCGCGGGCCATTCGGTCCCGGTTTTTCCACGCCGCATCTCAATTCGTCCCTTGCCAACACGTCATCTCGCGGCGTTGGTGCAGCGAGCCATACCCGTGTTGAGATACCTCGAGAAGACGATCCATCCCCGTTGGCCTACACCGTTCGAGGCCACCAAGCGTCTCGTCGGAACGGTCGTGGTGATACTGAACGTCATCGTGGTATTTGCGCCGATCCCCCTGAGCAACGTCGTCCCCGCCCTGGTGATCGCGCTGATCTCGCTGGCTTATCTCGAAGAGGACGGGCTCTTGCTCTCGATCGCCCTCGTGGCCGCCACCATCGTACTAGCGGTGGCGGTGGCGACGGTGTGGGGAACGGTCCTCGGCGCCGAATGGATCGGCGGCCTCTGGTAACTTATTTGCGGTCGTTCGTCCTCGGACCAAATCTAACGACGCCAAGTCAGCGTCTAGTAGCCAAGGGATATTGAGTTGCTGGCTTGGCCGCGTCCGACCGTGATGGCGGCGTCATCGAAGGACGGTGCGCTGAAAAATCCCGTTGCGTTGTTACTGAAGCCATAGCCCTCAATCGGAATTCCCAAGCCGTTCTTGTCCAAAAGGCCGTTGTCGTTTTCATCGTGAAAC
The DNA here is from genome assembly GCA_025451725.1 of Allostellaceae bacterium. GTDB lineage: Bacteria > Pseudomonadota > Alphaproteobacteria > ATCC43930 > CGMCC-115725 > JAATGI01. Next base: position 54,245 of record JANWJX010000056.1, on the reverse strand, counting down.
ACGATAACCGCGTACCTGCCGGGCGGGAGATCCGGGAATTCGACGCTTTGGGAGCCAGGTTTCGCCCTCATCGTGACGCCGAGAAGGCGCCCCTTGTCGTTGAGAAGTCCGATGCGCGCGGAATTGGCTAGGGCGTCTTTCCACCGATCCTCACTGTCGTAGCGGAATCCCGACGATTTCCAAGTGACAACCGGCGTCGCTTCGGACAATTTGCAATAAGAAAAAGGGGCTTCCGCGCCAACGCATCGTGTTCATCCCCATCCTCAAACGCTTCGTCCGCGAAGGCGGTCTGCGCGTCATCGACGCCGCAGGCCGGAGCCACGCGGTCGGCGACGGCAGCCCGCCGCGCGCCACCATCCGCCTGACCTCAAAGCGCCTGGAATACACGCTGATCCTCAACCCGAGCCTGTCGGTCGGCGAGGCCTTCATGGAGGGCACGCTGCAGGTCGAGGATGGCACGCTCTACGATTTCCTCGATGTGCTGGCGCGCAACTTCGACAATGTCGGCCGCCTGCCTTGGCTCGCTTTCATCGAGCGCGTCGGGCGCGGGTTGAAACAATACAATCCGGTCGGCAAGGCGCAGCACAATGTCGCGCATCATTACGATCTGTCCGCGCAGCTCTACGACATTTTCCTCGACCGCGACCGGCAATATTCCTGCGCCTATTTTAGGTCGGCCGACGACAGTCTGGAAACCGCGCAGGAGAACAAGAAGCGCCATATTGCCGGGAAGCTGCTGCTCGACCGGCCGGGATTGAAGGTGCTCGATATCGGCTCGGGATGGGGCGGCCTCGCGCTGCACATCGCCGAACATTCGGACGCCGACGTCACCGGTGTGACGCTGAGCACCGAGCAGTACAGGATGAGTTCGTCCCGCGCGACGGCGGCGGGGCTGGGCGATCGCGTGCGCTTTCATCTGCGCGATTACCGCGAGGAACCGGCGCGCTACGACCGCATCGTCTCGGTCGGTATGTTCGAGCATGTCGGCAAACGGAACTACGCCGAATTCTTCGCCAAGCTGCGCGATCTTCTGACCGACGACGGCGTCGCGCTGGTGCATGCGATCGGCTATTCCGACACACCTGCGCCGATCAATCCCTTCATCCGCAAATACATTTTCCCCGGCGCCGACCTGCCCTCGCTGTCGGAGGTGTTCGCAGTGGTCGAGCGAAGCGGCCTGTGGGTCACCGATGTTGAAATCCTGCGGCTACATTACGCAGAGACACTGCGCCACTGGCGCGAGCGCTTCATGGCACGGCGCGACGAGGTGGTGCGGCTCTACGACGACCGTTTTTGCCGGATGTGGGAGTTCTATCTGGTGCTGTGCGAAATCGGCTTCCGCCGGCGCACCAACATGGTGTTCCAGATGCAACTGACGAAGCGCGTCGACGCGCTGCCGATCACCCGCGACTACATGATCGATTGGGAGCGCGGCAACCGCGCACGCGGCTGACGATCCGGGCGCGGCCGTTCGGCCGGCCAGGGCGTCGATATCGAACGAGACCCGGACCGCCTTGGATGGAATCGCCGCTGACGATTTCGGCAGGCGTGAATCCGTCTCCAATCATTAGAGTGCGATTCACAGGTCGGATGGAAGCGGTATTGCTTCCGTCCGACCGGATCGCGCCCTAGTGACCCGCCAAAATCGCCAGCAGCAGCAGCGCCACGATGTTGGTGATCTTGATCATCGGATTGACCGCCGGGCCGGCCGTGTCCTTGTAGGGATCGCCGACCGTGTCACCGGTCACGGCCGCTTTGTGGGCGTCCGAGCCCTTGCCGCCGTAATGGCCTTCCTCGATGTACTTCTTGGCGTTGTCCCACGCGCCGCCGCCCGAAGTCATCGAGATGGCGACGAACAGGCCGGTGACGATGGTGCCAAGGAGCATCGCGCCGAGCGCGGCGAAGGCGTTGGCCTGTCCCGCGAACGACCAGATGATGAGGAACAGCACGATCGGCGCCAGTACCGGGAGTAGCGACGGCGCGATCATTTCCTTGATCGCCGACTTGGTCAGCATATCGACTGCCTTGCCGTAATCCGGCTTGCCGGTGCCTTCCATGATGCCAGGGATTTCCTTGAACTGGCGCCGGACTTCAACCACCACCGCGCCGGCCGCGCGGCCGACCGCGGTCATGCCGAGCGCCCCGAATAGATACGGCAGCAACCCGCCGATGAAGAGGCCGATCACGACATACGGGTTTTGCAGCGCGAAATTGACCTGAAGTTTCGGGAAATAATGCGCGAGGTCCTGGGTGTAGGCCGCGAACAGCACCAGTGAGGCGAGGCCCGCGGAGCCGATGGCATAGCCCTTGGTCACCGCCTTGGTGGTGTTGCCGACCGCGTCGAGCGCGTCGGTGAACTTGCGCACTTCCTTCGGCAGTTCCGCCATTTCGGCGATGCCGCCGGCATTGTCGGTTACGGGACCGTAGGCGTCGAGCGCGACGATCATGCCGGCGAGCGCCAGCATCGTGGTCGCGGCGATCGCGATGCCGAACAGGCCCGCGATCAGGAACGCGACGATGATGCCGGCCGCGATCACGATCACCGGCAGCGCCGTCGCCTCCATCGAGATGGCGAGACCCTGAATCACGTTGGTGCCGTGCCCGGTCGTGGACGAGGCCGCGATGCTGCGTACCGGACGGTACGCGGTCGAGGTGTAGTACTCGGTGATCACGACGAGCAGGCCGGTCACGGCGAGGCCGACGATGGCGCAACCGAATAGTCCTCCGCCCGTGGTCGCGGTGCCGCCGACCATCGCCAGCGGCGTCGAGAAGCCGATCAGCCACTGCACTACGCCCGCGATCAGGATCGCCGACAGCACGCCGGCCACGATCAGGCCTTTGTAGAGCGCGCCCATGATGTTCTCGCTCGCGCCCAAGCGAACGAAATACGTGCCGATGACCGAAGCGAGAATGCACACTGCGCCGATCACCAGCGGGATCAGCATCATGGTGTCGCGCATCGCGCCCTCGAAGAAGATCGCGGACAGCAGCATGGTCGCGACGATCGTCACGGCATAGGTCTCGAACAGGTCGGCCGCCATGCCGGCGCAGTCGCCGACGTTGTCGCCGACATTATCGGCAATCACGGCGGGGTTGCGGGGATCGTCTTCGGGAATGCCGGCCTCGACCTTGCCGACCAGGTCGGCGCCGACATCGGCACCCTTGGTGAAGATACCGCCGCCGAGACGGGCGAAGATCGAGATCAACGACGCGCCGAAGCTCAAGGCGACTAAAGATTCCAGGATCGGACGCGGATTATCGGTCGGTAGGGTCGAGCGCAGGAAATAGTAATAGAGCGACACGCCGAGGAGGCCGAGCCCGACCACCAGCATGCCGGTGATGGCGCCCGCCTTGAACGAGATGGCAAGGCCGGGAGCGAGGCCGCCGCGCGCCGCCTGGGCGGTGCGGACATTGGCGCGCACCGAGACGTTCATGCCGATATAACCGGCGGCCGCCGAGAGAATGGCGCCGATGGCAAAGCCGACGCCGGAGCGCCAGCTCAACGCGAACAGCAGGATCACGAAGATAACGACGCCGACGATTGCAACTGTCGAGTATTGCCGGTTGAGATAGGCACGCGCGCCTTCCTGAACCGCCGCCGCGATTTGCTGCATGCGCTCGGTGCCGGCATTCGCGGCCAGAACGGACCGGGCGGTGACGAGACCATAAAGCAAGGCCAGCACGCCGCCGGCGATGACAACCCAATAGGCAATCTGCATTTTCTGGAACCCCGGTTATTGGCTAAAGGCTCGGCGATCCCCCGCCGGAAAGTCGGCGGACCATGCCAGAAGAAGAACGGGCAGGCAACCGGCCGCAGCTTCGATTCCGTTACTTCCGCCGGCGCCGGCTTGGCCGGCGCATCCACGGATAAGTCATTGATAACAAATAGCCGTGGGCGACCGGACCATGCCTGGCCGAGACGCGAAATAGTCAGAAATGACGATACCCGCTTTGCTTGAATCGAAGCTTCTTGCCGTCGCCATCCAGCACTGTGACGCCCTGCCCTTTCTCGATCCGGCCGATTTGGGTGACTGGCAGGCGCCCGGGAACGGCGCGGGCGGTAAACAGGATTTCGTAATCGTCGCCGCCGGTGAGGATGATTTCGAGCAGGCGCGGATCGGCTTTGAGGGCGACGCGCGCGGCTTGCGACAGCGGCAGGCGCGCCGTCTCGACGATCGCCGCGACGCCCGACACTTCGCAGATGTGGCCGAGATCGGCGACCAGCCCGTCGGAAATGTCCATCGCCGCCGTCGCGACCCGGGCGATCTTGCGGCCAAGATCAAGACGCGGCTGCGGTAAGCGATACCGGTCGAGCAGAAAGCGGCGATGCGCGGCGGAACGGTTTTTCAAACCGCCCTTCGCCACCGATAATCCTAGCGCCGCGTCGCCGAGCGTGCCGGTCATGTAGATGGCGTCGCCAGGGCGCGCGCCACCGCGCAACGGCGCCGTGCCTTTCGCGATCCGGCCAATCGCCGTGACCGACAATGTTGCCGTGCCCTTGGTGCGCGTACTGTCGCCCCCGAGTAGCATGATGCTATATTTGCGTTGATCCGCGGCGAGGCCAGCCGAAAATTTGGCAAGCCACGCTTCGCCCTGACGCACCGTCAGCGCCGTGGTGAGCAGATAGCCGACCGGCATCGCGCCCTTGGCCGCGAGGTCGGACAGATTCACGCGCAGCAGCTTTTGCGCGACCTGTCCGGGCGGATCGTCCGGGAAAAAATGCACGCCTTCGACGATGGCGTCGGTCTTGAGCACATACTGCGTGCCCGCCGGCCCGTCGATCAGTGCGACATCGTCCTTGAGGCAGAGCGCACCCTCGCCCGCCAGCGGCGCGAAAAAGCGCGCGATGCGCTGAAACTCATCGAGACGCGGCGGCTTCGCCATGTAGCTCGCCGGGCCGCAGCCGACGGCCGACGCGGTCGAGCACGCCATTGACCAAGCCCGGTTCCTTGCCGGCGAAAAAAGCATGCGCGATGTCGACATATTCGTTGAGCACGACGCGCGCCGGAATTTCGAGCCGTGCTAGCAATTCATACGCCCCTGCCCGCAGCACCGCGCGCAGCACCGCCTCGAGCCGTGCCAAACTCCAGTCCGGTGCCAGCATCTCCTCGAGCAGCCCGTCGAGATCGTCCCTGTTCGCAACGGTGCCGCGCACGATGTCGCCGAGCAGCCAGTCGTCGGCCGCGCCGAACCCTTCCTCGTCGTCGCCGCGCTCACGCAGTTCTTCGATCACGTCCTCAACCGGCGTATCGTTGAGATCGATCTGGTACAGGGCCTGCACCGCGGCAAGACGCGCGCGACTGCGCCCGATGGTGCCGGCCGATTGGCGCGGCTCGTCGGCGCTCATGGCGTGCCAAGAGCGTAGCGGCGCTTGAGCTCGACCATGGCGAGGCAGGCACGCGCCGCCTCGGCACCCTTGTTCTTCGTGTCGATCCGCGCGCGCGCCAGCGCCTGTGCCTCGTTCTCGACCGTGAGCACGCCGAAGCCGATGGCGAGGCGCTCGTGTAGCGCCAGATCCTGAAGCCCGCGCGCGCATTCGGTGCAGATTAGATCGTAATGGCTGGTCTCGCCGCGGATGACGCAACCGAGCGCGACGTAGCCGTCGAATCCAGCGCGCGACAAATGCGCGAATTGAACCGCTGCGGGAATTTCGAAAGCGCCCGGTACGGTGACTCGTTCATACACTATGCTGGCGCGCTCCAACTCGGCGGTCGCGCCTTTCAACAGCTCGTCGGCGATGTGCGTGTAGTAACGCGCCTCCACGATCAGAATCCGGGTCGCCGCCATCGCCTAGACGCTCGGCTCGCCGATGGGCTGCCGCCCGACGACGCGCAACCCGTAGCCTTCGAGGCCGATGATGTTGTGATCGGTGTTCGACAGCAGGATCATTTCGTGGACGCCGAGATCGATCAGGATTTGCGCGCCAATGCCGTAATCGCGCAGCGCGCCGGAATCGGGGGGGGTATCGACGATAACTTCGTGGAGGCGCGTCGTAAGGTTAGACGGCATCGGCTCGCGCAGCACGACCACGACGCCGCGCCCGGCCTTCGCCACCGCCTCGAACGAGGCGCGCAGCATGCCGGCGCGGCCGCTTTTCACGCTGCCGAACATATCGTCCATCATGTTCATCGCGTGCATGCGCACCAGCGGTGGCTTCGCGCTCGACACGTCGCCTTTCACGAAGGCGAGGTGTTCGACGTTGCTGACCTTGTTGCGATAAATCAGCAACCGGAACGTGCCGCCGAAATGTGTCTCGAACGGCTGATCGAAGGTGCGCTCGACGGTGCGGTCGTGGCGGCGGCGATATGCGATGAGATCGGCGATGGTCGCGATCTTGAGGCCGTGAAGCTGCGCGAAGGCGATGAGGTCGTCACGCCGCGCCATGCTGCCGTCGTCGTTCATGATCTCGCAGATCACACCCGACGGGTTGAGGCCGGCGAGCCGCGCGATGTCGACCGCGGCCTCGGTGTGGCCGGTGCGCACCAGCACGCCGCCGTCGCGCGCCATCAGCGGAAAGACATGGCCAGGGCTGACGATGTCCTCGGCCCCCTTGGTCGGGTCGATCGCGACCGAGACGGTGCGCGCGCGGTCCGATGCCGAGATTCCCGTCGTGACGCCGTCCTTCGCCTCGATGGAGACCGTGAATGCGGTTTGGAGCCGCGAGGCATTGGCCTGCGACATCAGCTTGAGGTCGAGTTGTTCGACGCGCTGTCTGGTCAGAGCGAGGCAGATCAGGCCGCGGCCGTGCTTCGCCATGAAATTGATCGCGTCGGGCGTCGCCATCTGCGCCGGGATGACGAGATCGCCTTCATTCTCCCGGTCCTCGTCGTCGACCAGGATGAACATGCGCCCGTTGCGGGCCTCTTCGATGATCTCTTCGATCTGCGACACCACTTCGACGAAGCTCATGCGATCTCCTTGCCGACCAGACGCGCGAGATAGCGCGCGATGAGGTCGATCTCGAGATTGACGCGGTCGCCGGGCTGAAGCGCGCCGAGCGTCGTCTCGCGCTGGGTGTGCGGGATGATGTTGACGCCGAAACTGTTGCCGTCGACCTCGTTCACGGTCAGCGATACGCCCTCGATCGCCACCGCCCCCTTCGAAGCAATCGCGCGGTCGAACGGCTCCGGCACGGAAAACGTGAGGCGCAGGGAGTCACCTTCAGGCCGGCGCGCGATGAGCGTGGCGACGGTATCGACATGGCCGGTCAGAAGATGGCCGCCAAGCTCGTCACCCATCTTGAGCGCGCGCTCGAGATTGATGCGCGTGCCCGCGCGCCACGATCCGGCGGTGGTGCGTGCCAGCGTTTCGGCAGAGGCATCGACGGAGAAACAGTCGTTTCCCTTCTCCACCACCGTCAGGCACGGACCTGAGCACGCGATCGACGCGCCGATCGCAACCTCGCCCATCGGGTAGCGGGTCGCGACGGTAATGCGGGTGTCGCCGCGCTGTTCGATGGCGCGGACGGTGCCGACGTCGGTGATGATCCCCGTGAACATGCGCCGCTAAATTAGGCTGGGCGGCGCAGGGTTTCCAGTACATCCTCGCCCACCGGCTCGACCGTTAACCGGTCGAATCGCGGTATTTCTGCGAGTTTTTCGAGGCCCAGCCTGCCCACGGCGTCGATCCCGCCGGCGCCGATAGCGGCCGGCGCATGGAACCAGGCGACATGATCGACCAGGCCGCGCCGCAGCAACCCCGCCGCCAACCCGGCCCCGCCCTCGACCAGAACCCGCGTGACGCCGCGCTGGCCGAGCGCCTGAAGCGCCACACCGAGATCGATGCCGTCGTCGGCGCCGGGCAGTTCGATCAGCTCAACCCCAGCGGCGCGGAACCCCTGGTGACGGGCGGCGTCGCCGCCACTTCGCGTCACGATCCAGGTGCGGAGTTTTACGGCATCGACCACCAGCTTTGACACCAGTGGCAGGCGCAGATTGTGATCGACCACGATTCGCACCGGATGCCGGTCGGCCATGCCCGGCAGACGGCAGGTCAATTCCGGATCGTCGGCGACCGCGGTGCCGACGCCGACCATCGCGGCGTCGTGGGTGGCACGGAGCAGATGCGCGCGGCGGCGCGACGCCTCGCCGGTGATCCAGCGGCTCTCGCCCGACGGCATCGCGATCTTGCCGTCGAGTGTGGTCGCAAGCTTCAGCGTCACCAGGGGGCGGCCGGTGGCGACGCGGAGGAAAAATCCGGCATTGATTTCGGCCGCCTCGTGCGAACCCGGCCCGATCTCGACCGCGATGCCGGCATTCCGCAGCTTGGCGAAGCCCGCCCCTTTTACACGCAGATCGGAATCCTCCATCGCCGCAACGACGCGCTTGATGCCCGCCGCAATCACCGCCTCGGCGCAGGGCGGCGTCTTGCCGTGATGGCTGCACGGCTCGAGCGTGGTGTAGAGCGTGGCGCCGTCGGCCAGCGTGCCGGCACGGTCGAGCGCTTCGGTCTCGGCGTGCGGCCGGCCCCCGGGTTGAGTCCAGCCGCGCCCAACCACGCGCCCGTCGCGCACCACGACGCAGCCCACCGCCGGATTGGGCCAAGTGCGGCCAAGTCCTCGCCGCGCCAGTTCCAGCGCCGCGTTCATGTGCTGCATGTCACTCATGCGGTTTGTGGGCCGGATGGCGCGATCAATCGTCCGCGGCCGATGGCGTGGTGATGCGGCCGATGAATTCGCGGAATTCCTTGGCCTCGCGGAAATTACGATAGACCGAGGCGAAGCGGACATAGGCGACCTGATCGAGCTCGGCAAGCGCCTCCATCGCCAGCGCGCCGACTTGCTCGCTGGGGATTTCGCTTTCGCCCGAACTTTCGAGCTGGCGCACAATGGAATTGATGACGCGCTCGACGCGCTCCGCCTCGACCGGCCGCTTGCGCAGCGCGATCTGGAGCGAGCGCGCGAGCTTGTCGCGGTCGAAGGGCTGACGCTCGCCGTCCTTTTTTACCACCGTCAGTTCGCGGAGCTGTACCCGTTCGAAGGTGGTAAAGCGCGCCGCGCAATTTGGACACAACCGGCGGCGGCGGATCGAGCCGCGATCGTCGGTCGGACGCGAATCCTTGACCTGGGTATCCTCGAATCCACAAAACGGGCAACGCATGTTCCTCCTCCCCCGCGCGTCAGGCTGCCGGATAGACCGGGAAGCGTGCGCACAAAGCCCCCACCTTGCGCCGCACCGCCGTCTCGATCGCGGCGTTGTTGTCAGGACCGTAGGCGGCGAGCCCGTCCAGCACTTCGGCGATCATATCGCCGGTCTGGCGGAACTCAGCCTGGCCGAAGCCGCGCGTCGTCGCCGCCGGGCTGCCGAGCCGGATGCCCGATGTGATCGTCGGCTTTTCCGGGTCGAACGGGATGCCGTTCTTGTTGCAGGTGATGCCGGCCCGTTCCAGCGATACTTCGGCGATGCGCCCCGTGACTTTCTTCGGCCGCAGATCGACCGACATGACGTGGCTGTCGGTGCCGCCCGACACGATGGCGCAGCCGCGCTCGGTCAGCGTGTCGGCCAGCATCTTGGCGTTGTCGACCACCGCGCGGATGTAGGCGTTGTATTCAGGACGCAGCGCCTCGCCGAGCGCCACCGCCTTCGCGGCGATGACATGCATCAGCGGCCCGCCTTGCAGGCCCGGAAATACCGCCGAGTTGATCTTCTTGCCGATTTCTTCGTCGTTGGCGACGATCATGCCGCCGCGGGGGCCGCGCAGCGTTTTGTGCGTCGTGGTGGTGACGACATGCGCGTGCGGCAACGGGCTGGGATAGAAGCCTGCCGCGACCAGGCCGGCAAAATGTGCCATGTCGACCATGAGATAGGCGCCGACAGCATCGGCGATGCGGCGGAAGCGCGCAAAGTCGATGATGCGGCTATAGGCGGACCCGCCGCAAATGACGAGCTTCGGCTTTTCGATGCGCGCGATGCGCTCGACTTCGTCATAGTCGATGCGGCACGTGTCGCGCGACACGCCGTAATGCGCCGCCTTGAACCATTTGCCCGACATGTTGAACGAGGCGCCGTGCGTCAGGTGTCCGCCAGCCGCAAGATCCATGCCCAGCACCTTGTCGCCGGGCTGCAACAGGCCGAAGAAAACCGCCGAGTTCGCCTGCGCGCCGGAATGCGGCTGCACGTTGGCGAAGGCGCAGTTGAACAGTTTTTTCGCACGCGCGATCGCGACGGTCTCGACCTCGTCGACGAATTCGCAGCCGCCGTAATAGCGCCGGCCGGGATAACCTTCGGCGTATTTGTTGGTCAGCACCGAACCTTGCGCCTCAAGCACGGCGCGCGACACGATGTTCTCCGACGCGATCAATTCGATCTGATGTTGCTGGCGGCCGAGTTCGCGGGCAACCGACGCCGCGATCTCGGGATCGCGCTCGGCGAGCGTTTCGGTGAACATGCGGTCGGCGGAATAGGACGAAGCGGTGCTGGCGGAAGAAGACATCGCGGGAACCCAACAAGTTGCAGGAAAAGGCGCGGAAACGGGAAAGCCTACCAGATTTGGCGCGCGCCTGTCAGCTACCCACTATAAATCGCCGCCAGCCCCCGGAGCGGCATGAATAACACGGCTGTCGAGGCCAATCTGTTTATCGAAGATGAATTGCCACAGGGTGGCGAGCCGCGAGCGATGGAAAAACCGGCCGCGATAGTGGTTCGCCGCGATGCGCGTCAACGCAGGCAGGCGAGGACCGGCAATGCCGGGAAAATCGTGATGCTCGGTGTGATAGCCGTGATTGATCGAAACTCGGTTGATCGGCCCGTAATACGACGCCGTCTCGTAGTGTCCGCCGTTGAAAACGATGTGCTCCTGCAGGATATGCGCCCCGGTGGGGTGCAGCCCGACCGCGAAATAGGTCGAAAGCAGCAGATAGGCCAGCCCCAGCGGACCCAGCAACCAACAAACCACAGCGGCCGCGCCGAGCGCGGCAACGATATTGGCGATCGCCCAGCCGTCGATCCGCATTTTGTCCCCGACCTGGAGCGGGTGGGTAACGGCATAGGTAAAAGGCTGGACCAGCAACCAGACCAGCTTGCCGAACCGGCCGCGCCCGATCAGCCGTGCTTCCCAAGCAGGCGCCACATCGGCGTCGCGGCGGCGCTCACCGAGATAACGGTGATGAAGCAGATGGTAATGCCGGAAAGCCATCGCGCTTGGCAGGCCCGCCGGCAGGTTGGCTGCGATGGCACAAAGCTTGTTCTGCCACGGCCGGCGGAACACCAGGTCGTGCGCGCTTTCGTGGATGACGACGTTGAGCGCGTGCGTCGCGAAAGCGCCGACCAAATAGGCCGCGATCGGCGCCACCCACCACGGCGTTTGCGCGACCGCCGCCGCGACGGCAAACTGGAACAACACCGCCGGCGCGACCCACAGGGCGGTTTGCGCGCACGGGCCGACCAGCAGTCGCACCTCGGGGTGCGAAGCAATAATCGCCCGCCGACGGGCGTCGTGGCTGTCGGAAACGGACATTTGCCTTGTGATAGGCCCCATCGCGCTCCAGCGCAACGTCCTAGCCAAAGAACCTACGACCGTATTCATTGAAATGAATTCGAGAATTTCGCGTCGCTTTTACTGGCATACCGAAGCATAAGTTGACACTTTATCAATGACTCTATACCTGTCCCGGCAATTAATGGCTAAGAAAGGGACGGCAATGGCGGATTCGACGGCAGGACGCAACGATGACGAACTGCGGGCGATGACCGCCGCCGTGGTCGCAGCCTATGTCAGCAAGAATCAGGTCGCCGCAGCCCAAATCGCCGAGCTAATCGAGGCCGTTTATCATTCGTTCCGCGCGTTCGACGGCAAGGCGGCGGCCCCCGGCGCGCCGGGTAAGCCCGCCGTGCCGGTGAAGAAGTCGATCACTCCTGAGTTTTTGATTTGTCTCGAGGACGGCAAGAAACTGAAGATGCTGAAGCGGCATCTGCGCACCGCGTACAACCTGACGCCCGACGCATACCGCAAAAAATGGGGCCTGTCGGCGGACTATCCGATGGTGGCGCCGAACTATGCCCAGGCACGGTCGGCGTTTGCCAAACGCATCGGTCTCGGCCGCGGCCGGGGCGCCGCTAAACGCGGCCGGCGCAAAGCAGACTGAATTAGCGTGACGCCGCATCGAGATTGCGGCGCGCGCGCAGGAAACGCTGGATCGCGGTAACGTGAGTCAGCAGCGCCAGCGCGCACAGAACCAAGAACAGGAACCGGTCGCCGAGCCATTCCGGCAGCGGTAGGAACGGGTCGAGTAGCAAGCCCGCGAAGAGCAGCACCATGCGCTGAGGCCGTTCGAGCAGATCCGGCCATGCCTTGTTGTCGACCGGGATTTCGATGGCGAGACGCGCTTTGTTGTAGCTGGTCAGCGTCGCGCCGGTGACCGTGAGGAAACACATCAGCCACCAGCCCGTGACCCAGGCGATGGCGAGAAACGCCGCGATCTCCTCATAGCGATCCACTACCGCGTCGAGATAGCCGCCGAACTTGGTGACGCTGCCTTGCGCGCGCGCTAGCGCGCCGTCGAGTGCGTCGCACGACATCGAAATCGCCAGACTGACGCCGAACCAGAAGCTGTTCCGATGCAGCAGGTAGGCAACGCACGACACCGCGACCAGGACCAGGCCGAGCAATGTCACCCGGTTCGGCGTGGCGCCGAGCCGCGTCAACATCGCCACCAAGCCGCGCCCCATCAGAATCGCCCCCACGCCAAGCCTCTACCGTATCATCGCGGCTTAGCCCTAAGCTAGTTGCCGCATGTCACTCGATCGTCCCGAAATGTCCGCCGCCGCACGCACGGGCGGCGACGTCGGCCGCAAGCTGCTCTATGGCGTCGTCACGGTGCTGGTGTTCGCGGGCCTGGTTATCGCCGCGCGCGGCATGCCGTGGGGCCAGACCTGGCGCGCTCTGACCGAAGCGCGCTCGGGCTGGACCGTCGTCGCATTCCTGCTGAATTGTGCCGTGTTTCCGCTCTGGGCGACGCAATGGCGGCTGCTCGCGCCGCGGGCGCAACGTCCGTCCTGGCGGCGCATGCTCGATATCGTGTCGCTGACCTCGCTGACGCAGAACGTGCTGCCACTCTTGGGCGGACAGGCCACGGCGCTGGGACTCCTTATTCTGCGCGGCGGCCTGACGCGCGGTGGCGCGCTGTCAGTCGTGACGCTTGACCAGATGCTGACGGGCCTCTGCAAGCTCGCCGTGCTCGGTCTTGCCGCGCTTGCCGCGCCGATGCCGTCCTGGCTACGCGACGGTGCGTGGAGTTTCACCGCCCTCGTCGCGATGTTCCTGCTCGGCCTGTTGATCCTGGCCTATAGCACCGAATGGCTCGACCGGCGGACTGCGCGACATCGCGTCGTTGCGCACCTCGCCGACTGGACACGGCATTTGTCCGGGCTGCGCCGGTTCGGCGGGCCGGTTTGGTGGGCGTTCGGCTACGCGTTGTTGAAAAAAGCCTGCGAGGTGCTCGCCGCGTTGGCGGTCCAATATGCCTGCGGCATCGAACTCGGCTGGGGTGGCGCGGCGCTGGCGGTCGCGGCGCTCGGCCTGTCGACGCTGTTGCGGACACCGGGCAATCTCGGCGTCTACGAAGCGACGGTGGTCGCGATTTACGGCGCGCTCGGCGTACCCGCCGCCCCTGCCCTTGCGGCGGCTTTGTTACAGCATCTCGTCGCGCTGCTGCCGCGTCTCGGCGCCGGCGCGGTAGTTCTCGTCCTACCGCGCCGCTAGTTTCCGCGCCTGCTCGTAGCAGGCGAGATGCGCTTTGGCGACCTCTGGCCAATCGAACCGCGTCAGATCGGGATCGGCGCGGGCAAGGCGACCGCGCAGCTCGTCGTCGAGCGCCAGCCGTTGGAAATGCCGCGCGAACGCGTCATCGTCCGCGGCCAACAATCCCGTCTCGCCGTCGCGCAGAAAATCGACGATACCGGCCGCGCGCATCCCGATCACCGGCAAGCCGGCGCAACGCGCCTCGAGCGCGGCGATGCCGAACGATTCGTGGACCGACGGCAATAAGAACAAATCGGCCCGCCGATAGAGTTGCGTCAGGATGTTGCGCGGCACGGCACCGAGAAATTCAACGTCGGCCGCGACGCCCTGGGCTTCGACATAGCGTTCGAGCATTACCCGCAATGGCCCGTCACCTGCGATCCGCAGCACGAGCCGCCGGCCTTGCCGCGCGGCGGCATCATGCGCTCGAAAGAAGGCGCGCAACATCGCTTCGGGCCGCTTCTTGCGGGTGAGGCGCATCGCCGTGACGGCGATGATCTCGCCCGCGGGCCGCGGCATCGGCTTTGTCGATGCGCGCCAGAACCCGACATCGACGCCATTCGGCAGAATGCCGACATCGAGGCCGGGCAGCGCGGCGCGAAGCTGCGCCGCGATCGGCGAGCTGACCGCCGTGACGCTAAGCGGCCAGCGTGTCCAGCCGGTCAACCGATCCATCACCCGAAGAAATTGCGCCGAGCGCAACAGCACGCCGCAGAAACTCACCACCGTCGGGAGATCGAGTCGGTGCGCGGCCAGCACGGCGCCATAGCCGACCGGCGATACGACGCTGATATGGGCGTGCACAAGGTCAAAGCCGCCGGTTTTGAACGCCGCTTCGAGCGTCGCGACGAGACGCGGCGAGATCGCCAGATCGAACGGCGACAAACGCAGCGATTGCAGACGGCGCACCGGAATCTCGCCGCCATCGCCGCCTGGCGTGGTCGTGACCACGGTGGCGTCGGCACCGGCCGCGCGCAGGGCCTTCGCCAGATCGGCAATATGCAGTTCCACGCCGCCGAGCCGCGGCAAGTACCAGTCGGTCGCGAGCACCAGCCTCATGCCGTCACCGGCTTTGACGCGGCGCGGACGGCGACCCGATCAACGATCAGCACGGCGATCCACACCGTAAGCCAGCCTGCCAACCCGTCGACGATCCAATGATGGCCGAGATAGACGCTCGCAGCGAACATGGAACAGACATACAGCACATGGACCGGCCACGTCCGCCAGGTCGCGACGCGCCACGACGTCGCAATGCCGATCATGGCGTAGGCGCAATGCAACGACGGGATCGCACCGAAAACATCGGGCGATTTGGCGTAGAAGTTCTGGAAATAGTGAATGCCGATCAGCCGGTCGACGCGCAGCAACCCGGCCGCGCTGGGCAGCGCGTCGGCAACGATGGCGCAGCCATGTTCCCGAACATACCAGGGCGGCGCCACGGGAAAAGCCAGCCAAACAATGAAGGCGCTGACATAGATGACCGACAGGACCCAGGCGAAGCGGCGCAACCGCGTGCGATCGGCGAAGAACAGATACAGGCCGTAGAGTACGGCGAAGAGGATGAACCCGAAATAGGGAACGGCGAAGTAAAGATCGAAGATCGCGTTGTGATGGATCGCGAAATAATCGGACAAGGTCTGGTCGGGGCCGACGCCGAACAGCGCCAATTCGAACCGTCGGACGCCGCACCCAGCGACGCGATCCGGCGTCACAAAAATCGGCCGGACGAACCGCATCAGGTCGTAGCCGATCGCAACGAACAACAACGGCCAGATCGCGATCAGCAACTCTTTCGTCACGCGCGACCCATAGCGCAGCGCCGGCGCCACGATGGCGACGACCGCGTGACCGATCAGAAAATGACCGGTCGCGGCCATGATCGCGGCGTAGGCCGCAGGGCCGAACGGCAGCACGACATCGGTGAACAACCGCGTCGTGGTGGCGGCGGTTTGGCGCGACGGAAACATAGTCGGCCAGCGAACCCGACCGGCACGATGAAGTCAAACACCAATGCCGGCGCGGCGCGCTTGCCTGAGCGGCCGCGAGCGACGATGATCGCGCCGCGATGAAAAACCCGTCTTCCGTGTTGATTACCGGCGCCAGCGGCGGCATTGGCGCCGCGCTGGCGCGGGTCTATACGCGCCCAGGTGTGACGTTGGCGCTGACCGGCCGTGCTGCCGATCGGCTCGATGCCGTCGCCGCCGCCGCCGCCGCCGGCGGCGCGGCGGTGACAACGCGCGCGTTTGATGTGCGCGACCGCGCAGCGCTCACGGCCTGGATCGCGGAGTGCGACGCGGCCCGGCCGCTCGATCTGGTGATCGCCAATGCCGGGATCACCGGCGGCCATCATGGGCCGGGCCGCGACGAGACGCTCGACGAGATACATCGTCTGATCGAGATCAATTTCCTCGCGGCCTGCGACACGATTCATGCCGCGCTCCCCGCAATGCGCCGGCGCGGCCGCGGCCAAGTCGCGTTGATGAGTTCGCTCGCGGGACTGCGCGGCCTCCCCTATTCGCCCGGTTACAGCGCCAGCAAGGCCGCGCTCGTGGCCTATGCCGAGGCGTTGCGCGCGAGCCTGCGCGCCGACGGTATCGGCGTCGCGGTGATCCTGCCCGGCTTCATCGACACGCCAATGCTGGCGCGGGTCCACGGGCCGAAACCGCTGACGATGGCCCCCGACCGGGCGGCCCGGCTCATTCGACGCGGCCTCGAACGCGGCCGTTCCCGCATCGCATTTCCGCTCCCGCTCTATTGGCTGTCGCGCGCTGCGATGTTGCTGCCGGGACCGGCGGTCGACATGTTTCTCAACCGCTTCAGCGTGAGCGTCACCGGGTACGAATGAGCTCCGACATCCGCATCGCGCCGGTCGAAAGCGCGCGCGATTTGCGCCGCTTCATCGCCTTGCCTCACCGAATCTATGCTCAGGACAAATTCTGGGTGCCGCCGCTCGACAGCGAGGTGCGCAAGCTGTTGAGCCCGAAGAAGAACACGTTTTTCGAGAACGGCGAGGCCGCCTATTGGCTCGCGCTGCGCGACGGCGAACCGGTCGGCCGTATTTCCGCGCAGATCAACCGGCGCCACCTCGCGCTCTATGACGACGCGACGGGAAATTTCGGCTTCCTCGAGGCAATCGACGATCAGGAAGTGTTCGACGCGCTGTTCGCGACCGCGGAGACATGGCTGCGCGCGCGTGCCATGCGGCGCGCGATCGGACCCTACAGCCTGACCATCAACGACGATATCGGCGTGCTGGTCTCGGGATTCGATTCGGCGCCGATGGCGCTGATGGGTCATTCGCCGCGCTACTACCAGCCGCGGCTGGAGCAAGCAGGCTATACCAAGGCAAAGGACATCTTTTCGTTCCGCCTTGGACGCGAGGAACTCAGCCCCTATTCGGTCGAGCGCATGACGCGGATCAGGGAACGGTTCGCAGCGAACGAGCACATCGCGTTGCGCTTCATCGACATGAAGCGGTTCGAAGAAGAAATGCACCTCATTCTCGATCTCTATAACGACGCCTGGCGTGACAATTGGGGATTCCTGCCGGTTACCGCCAATGAGGCGCGCAATCTTGTCGCGTCGATCAGGCCCATCGTCCGGCCGGACCAGGTGATCCTGGCGTCGGTCGGCGGGACCACGATCGGCTTCATCGCGGCGATTCCCGATATCAACGAGTTCCTCGTCGATCTCAAGGGCAAGCTGCTGCCGTTCGGCTGGGCGAAGATGCTATGGCGACTGAAATTCGCGACGCCACGCGGCGTGCGCGTCATCCTCGCCGGGGTCAAATCGGATTACCGTAATTCCGCGCTGAGCGGCGCCGTGATGTCGTCGATGCTCGGAATGCTGGTCGAGAACCTGGTGCGTTCGCGGCACCAGGTTTGCGAAATCTCCTGGATTCTCGAAGACAACCAAGCGTCGATCAGGGTCACGCGCCTGTTCGCCAAGCTCGCCAAGACCCATCGCATCTTCGGGAAAGAGCTGTCGGCTTCCTGACGTGTCAGGAAGCGTTGAGCCGCCGCCACTCGTCGGCGACGATCTGCACCGCCTGGTCGATCTGCGCCTCGCTGTGCTCCGAGCTGACGAAGAAGCGCAGGCGGCCGCCTTTTTCCTCGACCGCTGGATAAATGATCGGCTGCACGTTGATGCCGCGTTGGAACAACGCCTGAGTCATGGCAAGACTCTTTTCGGTGGTCCCGGTCATCACCGGCACCAGCGCGAAGCCGGTTGCGTTGCCGACCGACAGGCCTCGCGCCTTGGCCCGCGACAGGAAAAAACGCCCCCGATCCTGCAGCCGCTTCACCCGTTCGGGCTCGGCCTTCATCACCCCGATAGCGGCGAGCGCGGCGGCAGTGTTGCCGGGAGTCAGGCCGGCGCTGAAGACGAAGCCCGGCGCACCGTAGCGCAGCGACAGGATGAGCGAGCGGCGCCCGGCGACATAGCCGCCGCAGCTCGCGAACGACTTGCTCAGCGTACCCATCCAGATATCGACGTCCCCGCCGGCCAAGCCGAAATGTTCACGCACGCCATAGCCGCGCGCGCCCATTACGCCCATCGAATGGGCTTCGTCGACCATCAGGAAGACTTTATGGCGGTTGCGGACTGCGACGAATTTCGGCAGGTCGGGGAAATCCCCGTCCATGCTGTACAATCCCTCAACCACGATAACGACGCGCTCGTATTCGCGGCGATGACGCGCCAGCAAGTCGTCTACCGCCTGCCAATCATTGTGCCGAAACGCAATGCGCCGCGCGCCAGACTGCGCGGCGCCGACCATCACGCTGTTGTGGATCAGCGCGTCGTACAGGATCAGGTCCTTCGGTCCGAACAAATAGCTGAGCGTGAAGGTATTGGTGGAATAGCCGCTGACGAAGCCGAGACAATCTTCGACGTCGAGTATCTCGGCCAGGCTGTGCTCCAACTCGCGATGCAACGGGCGCTCGCCACCGACCAAGCGGCTGGCCGAAACCGACGTGCCGTAGCGCGCCACCGCGTCGGCGACCGCTGCCGCGACCACAGGATGCCCTGACAGGCCGAGATAATTGTAATTGGTGAAATTGAGATACGCGTGACCGCCTATCACCGTGGTGTCAGCCGCAATCCCGTCATGAACCCGGAAGTATGCGTGTTCCGCTCCATTGGAGCGCAGCCATAGGGCGATCGCGTTGGGATGGTGGTCGAAATCGTAATGGGATTGCGGCAGGTCTTCGTACTCGCCGTCAGGCATCGCGGCGCCATTGACGCGGCCGAGCCCTTTGGCCCGGCGCTCTTCGCGGTCGCGAACCATCCGACGCGCGATCTCGCGCTTCTCATGGGCGAGAAGCGCGCTCATCAATTTGGAATCCACCCCCGCCCGTCCTTCGTTATGGCCCAATATCCAGCTCTTCTTTAAGCAGTTTGCCGAGGACTTCGTCCAATTTTTCCTCTGGAACCGCGTCGATGTCGATATCGAAATTGTCGCGATCCGCCGCACCGTCGGTCTGTGGCTCCCGCTGAAATTCCTCGGCCAGGCGGCGGGAAATTCCCGAAATCGTCGCCCGATCCATCAGATCGAGCACTGGCAACCGTAAACCAAAAGTGCGTTCCATCATCATTTGCAACTCAACCATCATCATGGAGTCCATCCCGACGTCAAGTAAGGACGCCTCGGTGTCGAGCTTAGCTGCAGGGATGCGCATGACCTCGGAAATCTGCTTGCCAACGATCGGTACCAACATCGCAGCCGCCTCGTCGATCGACACCAACGCAATGCGTCCCTTCAATTCGTCGAGACTTACCGATGCGTCGACGCCGTCGCGGCGGGTGCCAAACCCGGCATATTTCGGGGCGTCGGCGATCCGCGGCAGACGGGACAATTTCGTCCAATTAAGCTCGGCCACCGCGACTTCGCCGACGCCTGAGAGCATGGCCTGTTCGAGACCGTCGAAGGCACGCGCCGGGTCGATCGGCATGACGCCGAGCCGTTCTTCCATCGTCTTCGCAAGGTCGGGATTCTTGGCGAGATGCCCGACTTTGCCGATCGCGCCCCACAGCATGGCAAGCGCCGGCAGACCGCGGGCGCGGCGGTAACGCGCCAGCCCCTCGAGATAAAGGTTCGCGGCGACATAGCTCGCCTGACCCGGGTTGCCGATCACCGTCGTGGCTGACGAATAGAGTACGAACCAATCGAGCACGCGTTCGCAGGTCGCCTCATGAAGATTGAAGGCGCCGAGCACCTTGGGTCGCACGACCGCGTCGAAACGCTCGCGCGTCAATTTCGCCAGCAACGCATCCTCGATTACGCCGGCAGCATGGAACACCCCCTTCAGCGGCGGCATGTTGCGGTCGATCTCGGCGAGCACGCGATCCAACGCCCCCGCATCGGTGACGTCACCCGTCGCCTCGAGAATCGTCACCCCTTGCGCGCGTAGCCGACCGAGCACCGCGGCGGCGGCCGGTTCGGTCTGGGCGCGGCGGCCTAGCAGCGCGAGATGCCGCGCGCCGCGCGTCGTCAACCACTCCGCCGTCCCGAGACCGAAACCGCTGCGGCCGCCGGTGACCAGATAAGTCGCGTCGCCGCGCAGCGCCAGCTTAGCATGCGTGAGCGGTTCGACGGGCGGCGCATCGTCGGGAAAAGTGATGACGACTTTGCCGATCTGACGCGATTGGTGCATGTAGCGAAACGCCTCGGCCGCCCGCGACGCCGGGAAGGCGCGATGCGCCAGCGGTTTCAGCGTACCGTCTGCGATTAATGCCATCAGCCGCTTCACCATATCGGCCATCAATTCCGGCCGTTCTGCGATCAGCGTGTTGATATCGACGCCGAAGAACTGAATGTTGTGGCGGAACGGCTCGAGACCGAGCTTGCTGTTGGCGAAGAAATCGCGCTTGCCCAGTTCGACGAACCGTCCGTAGGGGCGCAGTAACGACATACCCTTGGCGATCGCCTCGCCGGCGATCGAATTGAGTACGACGTCGATGCCCTCGCCCTGAGTCTCCCGTCGGATCTCATGGTCGAACTCGAGCGTGCGCGAATCGAAAACGTGACGAACGCCGAGCCGCCCGAGGAACGCACGCTTTTCCGCCGTCCCGGCGGTGGCGTAAATCTCGGCGCCGATTGCCTGGGCGATCTGGATGGCAGCCAAGCCGACGCCACCACCGGCGCCGTGGATGAGGACGCGCTCGCCTTTCTTGAGTCGCGCAAGATGTTCGAGCGAGAATAGGGCCGTGATCATTGCCACGGGCACCGTGGCCGCCTCGGCATCGCTCCACAACGCCGGCCGGGCGAACAGCGCGCGCTCGTCGGCGACGACCAGCGATCCAAGCGCCGACGGTGCGAAGCCGAATACAGCATCGCCGGTCTTGAAACGCGACACGCTTGCGCCGATCGCCACGATTTCACCCGCGAATTCCATGCCGAGGGTCGCGCCGGCGAAGCCGCCTTCGAACGCTTCGTCGGGCAGGATGCCGCCGCGTTGCAACACGTCGCGGAAATTGAGCCCCGACGCACGGACCCGGACCTGAACCTGGCCGGCCGTAAGCTCGCGCGGCGGCAGGGCACGCAAAATCATCTCGTCGCGGCCGTCGCGGCGCACATTGACCAGACCGTAACCCTGCGCCGGGTAAGTCACGACCGGCGGAGATCCGCGCCGAACGCGATCGACATAACGTGCTCCGCCGGCGAGGATCACTTCGTCCTCGGCGTCGGTCGCGAGCCTGGCTAATTCGTCGATAAGACATGCGGCCGCGGTTTCGGCGTCGTAACCCGGATCGAGATCGATCAGCCGGCAGGTCAAATCCGGCCGTTCCGTCATCATGGTGCGGCCGATGCCCCACAACATCGCCTGCGTCGGATCGACCGGTGTGGTACGGCCGGGCGCGGGCATGGCGCCGGTGGTCACAACCCACAGGTTGAGGCGCGACAGCACGCCTAATTCCTCGGCAGCTTGCAGCAACGCGACGGCGTCGAACGCGCCGTCGAGCCCGGCCTGCGGCGAGGTTTCGCCGCCCGCGACATACACCGCGTTGAGCCGGCCGTTGCCGGCCTCGCCCACCATGTCGCGCAGCGCCGCCGAACTGTTCTGCCGATCGATCTTTTCCAGATTGGTGACGCGGTGCCCTTGCAGGTCGAGACGGTCGCCGAGTGCGCTTACGGTTTCGTTGCCCGCCGGCGCGGCGATCAGCCATTCGCCGGGTTCGCCCTCGTTGACCTCCGTGAAACGCGGAGCCGGCCGCTTTTGCGCCAACTGAATGCCGTCGCCGAGACTCTCGACATCGGCAAAGCCGGCGTCGCGCAGCAGGCCGGTCCAGGTGTCCGCGGACACGAGCGGTCCCTCCGCACGCAGATCGATGTCGGTGACATTCCACCAGCGCGATGCCATGCCGAACAGGAAGGTCATGAGTTGGCCGGAACCCGCGCTTGCGATCGCGACGAACCCGCCCGGCCGCGTCAGGCGCGACACGGCGGTAAGGCCGGATTTCAACTCCGGTGCTCCGAACATTCCGTTGCCGATCAGAACGAGGTCGAAAGCCTCCCGGTCGGCAGCGTCGAGCGCTCGATCGAGCTCCAGTACACGTGCGCGGAACATCGGTTGGTCCGCGAAATTCGCGCTCGCGCGCGCCACACCTTCCTCGTCCTGGGCGGCATAATCGTAGCTGGCACGGTCGGACGGCAGCAGCGGCAGCACCGTCGCCGCGAGCCCGTCCGGCCCGCCGCCAATTTCCAGAACCCGAAACGGTTCGGCCGGCGGAAATGCCCTCAGCAGGCGCGACACGATGCCGGCGATCGCGTGGTTGCGCCGCGCGAAAAGCGGGTCGCTTTCGGTCAACTGCTCGACCAGATCGGCGTCACGGATCAGCGGCGAATGGGCGTCGTCTTCGCCCGACCCGGCAAGAAAAGCCTCGATGCGATCACCGGCGCGCGCGATCAGTTCGAGGCTGGCTACGCGATCGGGATGAGCCGCGAGCGTGTCGCGCCACAATGTATCCGGCGCCTCGCTCGCCGCCACGCGCCGCCAACCCTGGCCAGCGTGGGTCAGCACGCCACGCTCCTCCAGCATCGTCATCAGATTCCGCAAATAGAGCAAATTGCGGCGCCCAACCTTGCCTTGGGCGATCAGATCGTCGAGCGACACATTCGCGGCGCCACCGCCGATCGATTCCACGGCCCGCGCCGCATAGGCGGCTGCGATGCGCTCCAGCATCGGTGTCAGGGAATCGTTGTGGATCGCCGCGATCATGTCGCGCACGGTTTTGGCCACCGCCAGCAACGGAACCGGCGTTGCGCGATGAGCGGTGCGTCCACCAAGTTGATATTGCCAATGATAGGTCGGAACCGCAGGCACTGTGGCGGCATCGATGCGCCGCAACCGCAGACCCTCGATTTCCGCTACCAGGCCCTTTTCGTCGTAGAGCTGGAAGTCGGCGGCGGCGGCACGCGGCCGGCGCTCGGTCAAGCGCGCGTGGCACCAGGTGATCAGCGCATGCGGCCGATAAAGGCGCAAACGTTCAATCGCGACCGGAACGAACGCCGCGTTCCGCGCGCCAGCGCTTGCCCAGGCGAACGTCGCGAACACGGTTTGGATGCACGCGTCGAGCACCGCGGGATGAAGCGCATAGTCGCTCGCCTCGGGGGCGACGGCCGACGGAGCGACGATCCTGCCAAGCGCCTCGTCGTCCGTAAACCATACGTCGGCGACACCGCGAAACGCAGGGCCATAGGCCAGGCCATGCTCAGCGCAAAGACGATAATGCTCATCGCCGGAGAGGTGCCTGGTGAGACGCGCGCGCAATTCTTCGACCGCGCCGGTTCCCGATAGCACGGGCTTCGCCATGATCGGTACCACCCGGCCGGTCGCAACAGAGGCCGGCTTGAGGTCGTTAAACACACCGGCCGATACGCGGAAGCTGTTATCGTCGCCATACAGCGCGAACTCGAGACGCGGCGGGTCAGCCTCCGCGATAACAATGGGCTTTTCGATCGCCAGACCTTCCACAATGACCGCGTCGTTGCCGTGGCGCAACGCGCCCGCCGCAAGCGCCATTTCGACATACCCGGCGGCGGGGAACACCATGCTCCCCTGCACAACATGGTCGCGCAGATAGGCGAGGCGCCACGTTTCGACTACCTGCTCCCATGTCGGCGCGGCGGTGGTAAGCCGATAACCGAGTAGCGGATGTTGCCATGTGCCGACGACGGGCGACCATTGCCGGGCGCGTTTCGGAAAGACATGGTCCTCGCCTTGCCACGGATAGGTGGGCAGCGCCGCCCAGGGCCCCTTACCGGGATACATCGTCGCAAAATCGATGGCGACGCCTGCTGTATAGCACTGGGCGACCGCCATGCGCAGCGCTTCGACCTCCGGTTCCTGTCGCCGCAGCGTCGCCAGCGCGGCGCCGGACACCCCCGCATCCCGTAGGCAATCGCGAATATAGAAGGTCAAGACCGCGTGCGGACCGATTTCAAGAAACGCGTGCACGCCGTCTTTGATCAGGCCGTCGATCGCATCGCCAAATCGCACCGGCTCACGGATATTTTCCCACCA
Organism: Allostellaceae bacterium; assembly: GCA_025451725.1. Lineage (GTDB taxonomy): Bacteria > Pseudomonadota > Alphaproteobacteria > ATCC43930 > CGMCC-115725 > JAATGI01. The sequence goes on along the minus strand of JANWJX010000056.1, from coordinate 29,982 downwards.
GTATTGCGCTCCGAGTTCGCGTCCCGCGAGGGCGCCGCCGGTCACGGTCGAAACGAAACGCCCCGTGCCGTCGCTAGGCGAGAGGCCAGACAGGCGCTCCAAGAGCTCGCCCTTCACGCCATCCATGACTCGGCTATGGAAGGCGTAGTCGAGCGGCAGCAACCGATGGAACGCGCCGTCCCGCTCCAGCTGCGCGCCGATCAGGGACAGCACCTCTTCGTCGCCGGCGAGCGTGACCGAGTTCTGGCTATTAAAGGCGGCAAGCGTGACGCCGGCGCGATAGGGCGCGATCAGCTCGGACGTCTTGGCGGCGGACAGGCCAACCGCCATCATCTTGCCCATGCCGGCAGTCTTGCCTTGCACCGCGCTGCGATGCGCGATGACGCGGCACGCTTGTTCGAGAGTCAACGCGCCGGCGGCATAGGCCGCCGCGACTTCGCCGACGCTGTGCCCGACGCAAGCCTCGGCGTCGACGCCCTGGGCGCGCAGCCATTCCACCATCGCGACCTGTAAGGCGAACATCGTCGGCTGCGCGATCTCAGTCTTGTCGTACGCGTTCTCGGGCACGCCCTCACGCGCGAGGTAGTCAAGCAGCGACCAGCCGACGAGCGGCCGCAACACCGCGTCCACCTTGTCGATCCATCGGGCGATCAGCGGTTCGCGCGCAATCAGCTCGCGCCCCATACCGAGCCATTGCGAGCCGTTGCCGGAGAACACGAAGGCGAGCCGCGCCGGCGAACCGACGACCTCGCCTGCGCCGACGTTGCGCGCGCTGTTGTCGGCGACGAATGCGGCAAGACCTTCGGCCAACTCCGCCGCGGTGTTACCCGACACGGCGAGGCGATGCGGCAAGTGACTGCGGGTACGCGCCGCCGCCCGGCGGAGCGCAACGACATCGGCGCCGTTTTGGCGCAGCATCCGCTCGTAGCGAGCCGCCAGTTCCTTAAGCGCTGCGGCGCTGCGCGCCGACACGGCAAGCAGCGCACTGTCTGCGGCGAGCGGCGACTCCGGTGGTGTGTCGGCGCGATGTTCGCGAACGATGATATGCGCGTTGGCGCCGCCGAAGCCGAATGAATTCACGCCCATGATCAGCGACCTGGCCTCGGCCGCGAGCGGCGTGCGCTCGGTGACGACGGACAGATTGAGTTCGTCGAACTTGATTTTAGGGTTCAGCGTCTCGACGTTGATCGTCGCGGGAATCTCACGGTGCTTTAGGGCCAGCAATACCTTGATGAGGCCGGCGATACCTGCCGCGGATTCAAGATGGCCGATATTGGTTTTGCCGGACCCGATCAGGCATTTCTTTCCGTCCGTCCGACCGGCACCGATCACGGCGCCGATCGCGCTGCACTCGACCGGGTCGCCGACGCCTGTGCCCGTGCCGTGCGCCTCGACATAATCAACCTCGAAGGGATCGATCCCGGCACGCGCATAGACGCGCCGCAACAACGCTTCCTGCGCCACCGTGTTCGGCATGGAAATGCCGTTGGTCTTGCCATCGGAGTTGATGCCGGATCCGACGATGACGCCGTGGATCGGATCGCCGTCGGCGAGCGCCGCGGCGAGCGGTTTGAGAATCACCACGCCGCCGCCTTCGGACCGGACATAGCCGTCGGCGGCTGCATCGAACGAATGGCAGTGCCCCGTCGGCGATAACATGCGCGCGCGAGAAAATCCCATGGTCGCAAACGGCGACAACAGAAAATTGACGCCGCCCGCAATCGCCAATGGCGCCTCGTCCCGGCGCAGGGCCTCGCAGGCCTGATGAACCGCGACCAGCGCCGACGAACAGGCCGTGTCGAGCGAATAGCTCGGCCCGTGCAGATCCAAAATGTAGGAAACCCGGTTCGACACCAGCGCGCCGGCGCTGCCGGACATGACGTAGGGGTCGTTGCTCTCGCTATGTTCACGTTGCAGGCCAGAATAGTCGGTGTTGGACACACCCATCACCACGCAGGCCTCGCCGCCGGCGATGCTCGCGGGCACGATGCCCGCACTTTCCAGCGCCTCCCACACCAACTCGAGGACCAGGCGCTGTTGGGGATCGATCTGCGCCGCCTCGCGCGGCGAAATGCCGAAGAATTCGGCGTCGAACCGATACGGGCGGTCCAAGAATCCGCCCGCCTTGGTGTACATCCTGGCGGCGCGTCCCTGGTCTGGATTGTAATAAAAATCGACATCCCAGCGATCGGGCGGAATTGTTCCGATCGCATCGGCGCCGGACTTCAGAAGTGACCAATATTCCTCGAGATTACTCGCGCCGGGGAACCGGCAAGCGGCACCGATTATCGCAACGGGAAACGCGCCGTTGCCAACCGACGAATCAGACTCCATGCAACGGACCCTCCGCTCGCGTTTCAGACGCGGCGTTGTATCGGAGCGGCCAAAATCGACCGAAGCCCCGGCCTTTCCCGGCAGAGTATGGAAGGTGCCCTAGTATTCAAGTCAATTCTCCTTGTATTGGAGGGACGGGTTGGCCCGACAATCCGTATGCGCCATCGCGCGCGCAGCCATACCGCTATAGCGAATCCTCCAACCTTTCCCATGTCTTAGATTTGCCGAAACTAATAGAGTTCCGCCGGATCGGCGGCAACGACCCGTCGCATCGCAGCCAACCCGGCCAATATGCACATGCACACCGTGAGCGGGAATATCAGCAGCAGCGCTGTCCCGTCGGCTTGGATCGGCAACATGGTTCGCGCCGAGACGTAGGCGTCGGCGCCGACCGTGATGGCAAGGCCCACGGCAAACCCGATCACTGACAAGAACAGAGCCTGACCGACGACCACCCGGCAAAGATAGCCGTTGGAAAACCCCATCGCCTTCAGCGTGGCGAATTGCGCCAGACGATCGAGTACCTCGTTGAACAAAAGCTGGTAGCACGTCACCGCGCCGATCACGAGCCCGGCGATCATGCCGACCGCGAATATGAAGCCGATCGGCACGGCGTCGAGCGTGAATGCGTTCTCTCGCGCGCGCAACTCGGCGGGCGTCATCACGGTGACGTCGTCAGCCCTTAGCTGCGTCAGTATTTCGTCGCGAACCCGCCCCGGATCTTGCCCTGGATCGAGCCGGATCGTGCCCATGATCGGCTCCGCGTCGGGATGGCGCGCGAGCCAATCGCCGACGCTCATGACGGCAACGCCGTCGACGACGAGATCGGGCCCGATATGGACATAACCCAACAGCTGCTGATTCTTGTCGTCGATCTTGAAACCGCTTCCTGGCACGAGGTCACCGAAAATCGGCCGGGACAATCGATCGAACAGAAAACCGTGCGGAATTTTCAGCCACTGACTCAGTGTCCGCGTGTCGCCGATGGCAAGCGGAATTTCGTCCGGCGGCACCGCTATCACCATGATCCGCCGCACGCGCCGGTCGTCATCGTCGCGCAGGCCGGCGGCGTCTTCATAGATCGGAATTACCTTGGCGACGCCCGGAACCGCGGCGATTTGATCGAGCCGGACGGCGTTGATCGAGTCCCAGCGGTGGAGATGCGAGCGCTGCTTGTTCATTACCACGAGATCAGCGCGCATGAGATCGGCGATATTCGACTGCGCTTCGAGCAAACCACTGAGAAAGCCGTACTCGACGAACATGATGAGGGCGGCGAACGCCACCGCCGCCACCGCGATTGCAAAGCGACGCTTGTTGTGCAGAAACAGCCGGATGCCGAGGAGAAGCCCGTCTTCCATCAGTAAAGCGCCGCGGGATCTGCGCGCTGCAAGCGCCACAACACGACCGCCGACGCCAGCACCGCCGTTCCGAGCGTGATCCCCAACGCCATTCCCGACAGGCGCAAATCGAGACCCGATTGCAGGTGTGTCCTTTCCTGAATGATGCCGAGCACGACAGCCGAGACCGCCACCGCCGGCAGCAACCCGACAACGCCGAGGATCGCCGATTGCATGACGCCGATGCCATAGACGAAAAACGGTCCGAAGCCCATCGCTTTGAGCACGGCGTATTCATTCATCCGGTTGCCGATGTCCGTCGCCAGAACCTGAATCATGATGGTCACGGCGACCAGGCAAGCGATCAACATGCCTACATCCATCATAATCCCGATCGGCTTCGTTTCGACGAAATAAGCCTGTTCCTGGGCGACCAGTTCGTCATGCGTCAAAACTTGCACGTCATGCGGTAAAACTTCTTTCAGTTCGGCTTGAACCTTGGCGACGTCGGCGCCCGGCGCGACCTGCAAAAAGCCGAGCGTGATTCGCCCGGAAGTGCGTCCGGACAGCCGGGCAAACATATCGCTTGGCGCGATGACACCGCCGGCCGCGTAGAAAAACAAACCTAGATCGAACAGCCCGGCGATCTTGACCTCGGTTCCGGCGAGCGTGCCCGTGGTGCCGACGCCGAACGGCCTCATGTCCGCCTGCGCCAGATCGTCGAACAGGACCGAACTGCCGTCGGTCAGCTTTTCCATGCCGCGGCGGACCGCGGGATCGCGCACGAAAAGCGGATTGTTGTCGAGGCCGATCATCAGCACGGAATTGCCGTTCTCGCCGAGCTTCTTCGCCCACGGACCGATTGAGACCGTGACCCCTTCGGTACGCTCCACCCCTGGCAGCGTGCGCGCTTGGGCGAGGCGCACGCGGTCGAGCGTCCCGGGAGAGATCAGAATTTGAAACGTATCCGGCACCAGTGCGATGTCGAAGTTGAACAAATTGTAGAACGCCGACACCCGCTCGCGCACCGCCGTTAGCGATTCATATTGCAGCATCAACAGAAACATCGCGACGGCGATCCCGGACAACGCCGTCAATAGCCGGACCTTGTGTTGCAGGAGATTGGCCGTGCCGATGCGGGCCACGTCGATCGTCTTCCGCGCCGCTGGTTCAAGTCGGTCGAACCTCAAGCGGCGAGCTCCCGCATGGTTCGAAACGCGGCCCCGCGCGCCGCGAAATAGCCGATCGCGTCCTCCAACGAGCGCAATGCCGGTTCGCCCGTGTTGAAACGGCAATCGTAAGGAATCTTGGCCCGCGTCATGTCGACGAATTCCCAAGGATGGAAATACAGCACCACCGGGTCCTTGAGCCGCGCGAACACGGCGCGCCGCGCCGTGCGCGGCAGCCGCACCACGGACGGCATGGTCGAGACGGGAATACGTATCATGCCGTCCGCATGCGACGGACCGGCGAAAATCGTGCCGCGTTTGTACCGCGCCTGGGATGAATCCAGCCGATAGCCGGCATCCTTGAGGAACGGCAAATAAGCATTGGGAAAATCCAGATTGGGCGCACGGAACGACGTCAGCGGAAAAAACGCGCGTAGGGTCCGCGTCGCGTCTCCGATCTCCTGCCGCGCCGTGTCGGGCCCGATCGTGCTAAAGCGGGCGTGCGTATCGCCGTGACAGCCCAGCTCGTGGCCGGCATCGACGATGTCGCGCACCGTGTCGGGGAAAAGCCGCGCCACCTCACCGGTGGTAAAGAACGTCGCCTTGATCCCGCGCTCCCCGAACAGGCGCAACAGCACGGGCGTGCCTTCGACCACGCCGCGATAGCTCTTCGGCGCGGACAGGCAGTCGTGTTCCATATCGACGGTGATGCTGATCTTCATGGCGTCCCCAAACCCGTATTTTTATTGCAAGAACATAGGTACGGCAATAACTTACGGGCCACTATGCCGGCTTCATGGCGAAAACTTCGCATCCGATATGGAGGGGCTGGCGACACTGTGATCCAGCTCGAGCCGGCCTAGTCAGGCAATCCAACATGAGGCCTCGGCCGCTCCGCTTTGTCGTGCGCAACGCGCTGATCCGGTTTCGCCGCATGACGCCGTGGCGCCTTGTGTCGGACCTGCGCCGCGCGGCCCGCTTGAAACGGGCGGATCCGCGACGCCGCGCGCCGCACGCTCGCGACGAGCGACTCGTCGTCACGCTGACGACGATCCCCGAGCGCGGCGCCGCGCTTATTCCCACGTTGCGAAGCCTGCTCGATCAGACCTGGCCGGCGGATCGCATCGTCATCGCTTGGCCTGAGGCGACGCGCAGCGGCAAGCCGTACCCGGCGCCGCCGCCGCTTCCGGAGGGCGTCGATCTGCTGGCGTGCCAGGACGAAGGACCGGCGACAAAGCTTCTGCCCACCCTCAAGGCCGAGCCGGACGCGGTGCTGGTTGTGGTCGACGACGACGTCATCTATCCGGTCGATTTTCTCGAAACGCTGCTGCGCGCGCACCGCGCCGAACGCAAGGCGGCGCTGGGCCTCCGCGGTCACGGTACCAGCCGCGCGGTCGATCCTCGTGACATCGACCACATTTTCGCGACTGCGGTCGCGGCGCCCACAGCGGTCGACGTCCTGATGGGAACCTGGGGCTATCTGGTACCGCCGGGATCGCTCGACGACGCCGTGCACGATTTCAGCAACTGGCCCCCGGAATTGCGCTGGGTCGACGACTATTGGATCTCCGGCCATCTCGCGCGGCGCGGCGTGCCCCGCCGGGTCGTGCCGGCCAAGGGGCTGCCGCGCGAGACGCGAATGGCCAAAATCGGCGGGCTGCAACTGGCGCCGAACCCCGACGGCCGCAACAACCGCATCGGGATCGAGGCCTTCGCGGCTTGGTGGTGACGGCCCTGTCGAGGATCCCGCGGGCCGACCTCTGTCTACCCGCTCCCCTCCAGGACGCCAAGCAGCCGCGACGCGCCGTCGCGCCATGTCGGTGGCCGGTATTCCCGCTCGATGCGCGCGGTCCGCGCCGCGAGATACCCCGGCTCGAAAAGCGCGCGCTCGACCTTCGCGAGCATGTCTGCTTCGTCCACGGGAGCGAAATAATCGACCAACTCGCGGCCTGCTTCGGGAAGCGAACCGCCGTTCGACGTCACGCAAAATTTGCCGAAGGCGAGACTCTCGGCGACGGGTAGCCCCCAGCCTTCGAGCAAACTCGGAAACACCGTGAAGAGGCAGTTGCGGTAAGCGTCGCGCAGGACCGCGTCGGTCGCCCGGCGGATGACGGCGAGTTTGCCGCCGAGCGGCTCGGCCGCTCGTCTCAGTTCGGGATCAAGTCGGCCTGCGCCGAGGAAAATCAGCGAGGGGACGGCGTCGCGCCCATGGCGCTCGATCAGCCGATACCAGACGCGCAGCAGTCGCGAATGATTCTTGCGCGATTCCAGCGACGATACGTACAGCACGAAACGCGCCGGCCAGCCCGCGCCTCCGGGACCGGCGCGGGGACCGCTCACCGGAAGGCCGATCCCGAATGGAATTTGCGCGAGCGGCGCAAGTGGCCAGCCACGCTTGAGACACAGATCGCGCACGGCCTCGCGGCAATATTCCGACGAGACGAATATTTCATCGCATTGAGGGAACACGGCTTCGAACCAGCGCGGGTACATGTCGAGATACGCCCTGTGACAGATCTCGGGATGCGTATAGGGGAAAATGTCGTGGATCAGCAGCGCGAACCGGACGGCGTGGGTCCGCTTGATCGCGCCGATCCGCGCGCCATAGTCTGGCGTTTTCCACGGCAAGCCGAGACACACGACCGTATCGCCGCGCGCGAGACGCATCGCGAACGCGCGCGAGGCGCGGCGGCCGAGCACGCTGTCCCGCGCGCGCGTTTTGATCAGTCGCCGGCCCGACCGCAACAAATCCCGCCACAGCGATGCCGGGTCGTCGCCGAGCGCGGCGTCCGACGCCGCGGCGGCAATCCTGTCGAAGTCGATCGCCTCAAAAGTGCCGTTAGACTTGACGAAACGGCAGTAAGCGACGCGATCGGCAAACTCGTCATGCGCAGCCCGCATGATTTCGAGCGCCGCGCGCTGAACCCCCGTGGGATGAACGTTCGTGTCGAAATGATCAAGCGTCTCGCCCGCGTCGAACCAGATCGTCACGTCGTCCGCCCCACCCGGATTCGTTACGGTTGAGGAAACGTGCTGAATTCGATCGTAAGCGCGGACGGCCTGTCGCTGTCGAGCGCAATCGCGCCGGTATAGAGGCGCAAGCTGGCAACGATCGACGCAAGACGTAGGCGTGCATCGATCGTGGCATGCTCGGCCTTCGCCAGATCGTCCTGCGCCGCACGCAACGCGCGCCGGTCCGAGGTCCCGCGCTGAACGCCGGCGTCGGCCTCATCGACCAATGCCTCGAACTTGCGCTGGGCGCCGATCAGGCCGGGCCAATCCAACCAAAGCTGCTTGAGACCGAGCACCGCATTGGCGATATCCGTGCGCACGCTCTGCTCGCCGAGGCGGAGCGCGATGTCCGCGTCACTCTGTTCGGCGAGCGCCGCCGTCACCGCGCCTTTTCCCGCGTTGTCGCCGATCGGCTTTGTGAAGCGAACATAGGCCTGGAACGGATCGAGGACCAGGTCGACTTGGGGATTAAGCTTGTCTTCGGCGCCCTTTACATTGGCACGGGTCGCCTCGACATAGGCCTTGAGGGCGCGCAAATCCTCGCGGTGATCGAGCGCATACGAAACGAGGGGCGCGGCTTGAAGACGTTCGATCGCCGGACCGTACCGGTCGGGGTTCGGAAGGTCGCCGACCGGTTCGATAATCGCCGGCGCGCTCAGGCCCACGGCGTCGGATAATTTGCGGCGACATACCAGCACGCCCTCGTTCGCAGCGTCGAGTTCGTGATTGCTGAGTGCGTGGACCGCTTGGGCCCGCTTCACTTCCGACGGCGCCGTCTGCCCGCGCGTGACCATGGATTGCAGCCACCGTTCGTAGTCGGTCTCTTCCTGATCGGTTTCGAGCAACACCATGCGCTGCTTGGCGTCGGCGATGCACTGCCAGAACATCTGCACGACGTCGTGAACCGTCTGCTGCGTCGCGTAGTCGTAGTCGAATCTCTTGCCTCTCAGGGCCGCCGACGCCGAACGCACGCCCGACATAGCGGCGTCGCCACCCAGGCCGCGGATCAATGGAATTTTCAAATTGAGGGTCGGTACGGTCTGCGTCGCGCCCAAGGTTTGACCGACGGTCTTGCCCGGCGTGAAGAAAGTGACAACGCCCGGCGAAACGCTGATGCCGTTGTCGAATTCCTTGGTCACACCGACGGTGGTTTTCCAGGTATCGATGTAAGCAACGCTGTCGGTCAGAACCCCGTTCCTCGCCACAGGCGCGAGAAAGCGCTGCCATCCGGATTGCGCCAGCGTGGTCCAGTCGAATGCCGATTTTTCGACCAACAGCTTGCCCTTGGCGACATCGACTTTGGTCTTGGCATGCTGCAGGGCCAGGCTGCCGTTCAGCGCCTGGCGGACCACCTGATCGAGATTGGCCGGGTCGGCGCGCGCGGCGGGCACCGCACACCATAGCGGCGCGCCGAGCGCCAGAGCGATGCCCAGCCGCCGCACCCCTCCCCTTCGACTTGGTCCGTCTGTTCTCATTTCATCGGCGCCGGCGCCGGCGCTATGAACCGTCGATGAACCGTTCGACCTGGCGTCGCGCCTCGTCGTCGTCGAATTGCTCGGGCGGCGACTTCATGAAATAGCTCGACGGACCGAACAACGCGCCCTTGAGTCCGCGGTCGAGTGCGAGTTTGGCGCATCGCACCGCGTCGATCACGACCCCGGCGGAATTCGGGGAGTCCCAAACCTCGAGCTTCAATTCGCAATTGAGCGGCACGTTGCCGAAGCCGGTGCCCTCGATGCGGATATAGCACCATTTCCGGTCGCCCAACCAGCGAACGTGGTCACTGGGCGCGATATGAACATCGCTGGGCGCGATGCGCTCGTCGAGTTGACTCAACACGGATTGGGTTTTCGATTGCTTCTTGGTCTTGACCCGTTCGGCGTCGAGCATGTTGAGAAAATCCATGTTGCCGCCGAAATTGAGCTGATAGGTCCGGTCGACGCGCACGCCGCGCTCATCGAACAGGCGGCCGAGAACGCGATGCACGATGGTGGCGCCGACCTGACTCTTGATGTCGTCGCCGATCAGCGGCAAGCCGGCGTCCGCGAAGCGTTTCTGCCACGGCGCCGACGACGCGATAAAAACCGGGATGCAATTGATGAGGCCGCAACCGGCGGCGAGAGCTTGCTCCGCATACCATTCGCTTGCGAACTGCGAGCCCACCGGCAAATACGACACCAGGACGTCGGCACCAGCGCGCTTGAGCGACGCCGCCACATCCGCGACCGGCGCGTCGGACTCACGGATTATGCCAGCGACGCTGGGACCGATGCCGTCCAGCGTCGGTCCGCGTTCGACCTTGACGCCGAACCGCTCGAGTTTCGCGAAATTCACCGTGTCGTTCGGCTCGGCGCGAATCGCGTCGGCAAGGTCGCGGCCGACCTTGGTACGGTTGACGTCGAACGCGGCGACGAATTCGATGTCGCGGATGTGATAGCCGCCGAGCTCGACGTGCATCAGCCCTGGCACTTCCTCGCCCGCGATCGCGCCCCGGTAAAACGCGACGCCCTGAACCAGGGCAGACGCGCAATTTCCGACGCCGGCGATGGCTACGCGAACTTTATGGCTCATGTGCTGCTGCTAAAACCGATTTATCCGAAAGGCCGACCATATGACAGCCCGATTGCGGCGGCAATCCCCGATACCGTCGGCGGCTTGAATTTTGCGAGATAAATTAGCGAGTCGAAACGATTCGTCCATCCTCCATGCGAACCACCCGATCGACCTGGTCGAACAGCTGGGTATCGTGAGTCACCATGAGGATGGTCACGCCGTCCCGGTCGGCGCGTTCCCGGAACACCGACAGAACGGAGCCGGTGCTGTCGCGGTCGAGCGAGGCGGTCGGTTCGTCCGCAAGAATAATCCGGGGTCCGTGAATCAGCGCTCGGGCGATGGCAACACGCTGTTTCTGGCCGGTCGACATTTCGTGGGGCCGCGATTTGAGATAATCACCGATACCCAAGCTCTCGAGCAGCGCGCTGCCGCGACGGAGAATTTCAGCGCGAGGCGGGATCGGATCGCACAGTTTCATCGCCAGGTTCAAAGTATCGAATGCGGTCAAGGCGTCGAACAAGTTGTGATCCTGAAAAATGAAACCTATACGCTTTCGGACTTCGCGTTGGCCCCGCCCCGAGAGACCCGCCAATTCTTCGCCGAAGACGCGGATGCTTCCCGACTGCATGGTGCGCAACGCGCCGATCAGCGTCATCAAGGTGGTTTTCCCCGCTCCCGACGGCCCGGTCAGGATCACGATCTCCCCGGGCGCCACGGCGAGGTCGACATCGAGCAGTATCGGCGGACCGGCGCGCGTGAACGAAAACGTGATGCCGCGGGCCTCGATCGCCCAATCGGCCACGACTGGCGCCCGCAACGGCGCGCGGCTCTCGAGCGCGCTCATCGGCTGCAATACCGATCACGGCCCAATCAACACCTCAACTTCCATGCCGACGAGGCGCGACGCGGGATCGGTCTTGTCGAGGCGGATCAGGACGTCGCCGAGTTGCGACCTTCCGCCGATCACGCGGCTAACTGTTTCGACTCGACCCGTCGCCATGTTGGGAAAACCCGAATTTTTCACCGTGACTTTCATGCCCGGCTTTACCTTGACGATGTCGCCCTGATACAGCTGCGCGTCGACATACATCGTGGACAGATCGCCGAACTGAACGATCACGTCTCCGCCGTACTCGCCGACACGTCTTCGGATCTTGAGCACGGTGCCGTCTCTTGGCGCCCGCACGACGAATCGCGCCGCGTTCGTCGCCGCTAAATCCCGGCGTAGCGCCGCGCCACGGACCGAGTTGACAAGATCGAACTGAAGCTGCTGGGCGCGCGTTTTTTCGATTTCGAGATTCGCCGCGTTTTCCTCGACGACTTGCTGCAAGCGGGAAAGCTCCTTCTCCGAGGTGCCGCTGGGTCCCACAGCTTTGTAATTGGCGGCGTCGCGCCGCGCGTGCTGAAGACGAGAATCCGCCAATTTCAAAACCAGCGCCTCGATGTCGGTGCGAAATTCTGCGTCCCGTTTCGCGTCGGTGAGGTCGAGAGTGGCGTTTTCCAACTGAATCCCGGCCCCCACCTCATCCATCGCGAACAACGGCGTTCCGCGAGCGACGGTCTGCCCCTCCTTGACATAAATCTCCTTAATTGTGTAGCCGGGAACGCCGATCAGGCTGATGGTGCCTCCGTTCGGTTCGATCGTTCCCGTTCCCCCGACTTTATTCTCGGTTGCACCGGCTGCGTGCGCCGCAACCAACGGCGACGCCAGCGCTAGTAGAAAGGCAGCCACCCGGCAAAGGTTAGCCCGGCGAAAAGACATCGCTCTGGTACCGCATCATCGAAAAGGAATCCCGCCCTTTTGGCGGGCGGATTATGGGAGAGAGGCCCAACCCCGTCAACGACGACTGGCCGCGCCGCGCGTTCGCGATATGATGGCGGCAACGGCGGGAGACACACGATGCGCGATTTCAAGGGCAAGACGGCTTTCATCACCGGCGGCGCCAGCGGAATCGGATTGGGCCTGGCGCAAACCTTCGCCGACGCCGGCATGAATATCGTCATTGCCGACATTGAGGCGCCGGTGCTCGGGGCGGCGGTTAGCGCCCTCAACGCGCGCGGCGCGCAAGCGATCGGCGTCGAATGCGATGTCGGCGACCGTGCCTCCTATGCCCGCGCCGCCGACCGCGCCTTCTCGGCCTTCGGCAAGGTCCATCTGCTCTGCAACAACGCCGGGGTGGCGCGCACTGGCCCGACCTGGGAAATCGTCGACAGCGACTGGGAGTGGACCATCGGCGTCAACCTGATGGGCATGGTGCACGGTTTGCAGATTTTCGTGCCGCACATGAAGGCGCACGGCGAGACCAGCCACATCGTCACCACATCGTCGATGGCCGGTATGCGATCCAGCGTCGCGGGCGGCCCTTACACCGCGACCAAATACGCCGTGGTCGGGTTGAGCGAGGTGTTGGCCAAGGAATTGGCCGAGACCAAGATCGGCGTCAGCGTGTTCTGCCCCAACAACATCCGCAGCAACATGCCGAACAACGGCCGCAACCGGCCGCCACGCTTCGGCGGTCCGATCGACAGCAAGTCCGACCCTCATGCCGCCGAGCACGTCGTCGTGATGCAAGACCGCAATCGCGCTGGCATGGACCCGCGCGAGGCCGGCCTCCGGGTCAAGGCCGGCATCGAAAACGATCAGCTTTTCATTTTCTCCCACGCCACCGAACGAGGAATTCTCGAAGAGCGGTTTCAGCGCATCCTCGGCGACATGGACGCGGCCGCGGCGCTCGGCCCGCAGGGCGCGCTGCTCAATCGCGCTTGAACATCGCGTTGAGGCCGGGATACGTCACGCCCTGAACATGGGGCGCGAAGATCGCTGAATCGCCGCTCGCGAGGAACTCGGTCGCGAGCTTCTTGGTAAGCGCAAGCGCGCTCATCGCGATGCCGCCGGCCGCCGACAGCCGCCGCACGCCGAGCGATTTGAGCGTCGCCGCCGGCGCCAGGCCGCCGCGCACAAAGACGTTGAGCGGCGCGGGCGCCACCGCCTGCGCCAGCGCGCGAATGTCGTTCTGGTCGGTCGCGGCGGGAACGAAAATGCAATCGGCGCCGGCGTCGCGATAACGTTTCGCGCGCGCGATGCTTTCCTCGAGCATGCGCTCCTTGGGCACCAGCGCATGAAGATAAACGTCGGTGCGCGCATTGATGAACAGCCTGACTCCGGCGCGCTGACCCGCCGCGCGCGCGGCATCCATTTTGCGAATCAAGAGCTCGGGCGGATCGTCGCCGTCCTCGATATTGATACCGACGCCGCCGCTATCGACGATGGCCGCGACGTTGCGCCCGACCGTCTCGGGATCGGCGGAATAGCCGCCTTCCATGTCGACCGACAGCGGCACCGTCAGTACGCGCGCGATCGCCGCGACCGCGCCGGCCAGCACCTTCACCGGAATCGCGTTGCCATCGGGATAGCCGCAGCTCCAGCCGAGGCCCGAGCTGGTCGTGGCGATCGCCGTCGCGCCGCAGGATTCGATCATCCGCGCGCTTCCCGGGTCCCAGGCATTCGGCAGGATCAGGAACTCGCGATGCAGCGCGTGGAATTTTTCGGCCTGACCCGGATTGGCGCCCATCTTGGTTTCTCCCTAGCTTACGGCGACGCCTTCATGACGAAGCAGCCACCGCTTGCGTGACATGCCGCCGCCATAGCCGGTGAGACTGCCGTCGGCGCCGATGACGCGATGGCACGGTACCACGAGCGCGATCGGATTGCTGCCGTTCGCGAGGCCAACGGCGCGCCGCGCACGGGGCTTGCCGACATGTTTCGCCAACTCGCCGTAGCTCCAGGTCTTGCCGGCCGGAATCTTGCGCAAGCCCGCCCACACCTTGCGCTGGAATTCGGTGCCGTCGGTCGCGGTCGGCAGCTTGTCGATCGCCTTGATGTCGCCTTTGAAATAGGCGCGGATCGCGTCGCTGAATTTACGCGGCACTTTGCCTGCGACCAGCTCGGCATCCGGACAATGACGGCGCAGCAATTTCTTGAAGCGCGGCTCGAACTCCTCGAAATCGAGCGCGCGGATCGCCTCCTCGTCACAAACGAGCAGGATGGTTCCGATCGGCGACGGCAACCGTTCGAGCGTGAGTTTCAATCTTCTTCTCCTTCGCGGGCGGAGGGGCGAAATCGTGCGTCCAGAGATGCTGCGCGGCGTATGCGCGCCAAGGCCGCCACGCCTCGGCACGCGCCAGCACTTCTTTCGGCGTCGGCCGCACGCCGTTCTCGGCGAGCGCGCGGAGCAGGCCGATGTCGGATGAAGGGAACGCGTCGGGTTCGCGCATGGCGCGGATCGCGATGTAATGCGCGGTCCAGTCGCCGATGCCCGCGACGGCGCAAAGCTTGGCGATCCCGTCGTCGAGACTGGCGCCGCGCTCGAACAGCGCCGGATCGGCCAACGCGGCCCGCGCGACATTCGAGATCGCCGCGCCGCGCGCCCGCGGCATGCCGAGCGACGCGATCTCGGCGTCGACCAACCTCGCCGGCGCCGGAAAGACATGGGTCAGCCCGTCCGTACCGCCGTCGATGGACGCGCCATACGCGCCGACCAGCTTACCGAGCAACTGACGCGCGCCGGCGATGGTGATCTGCTGGCCGATCACGGCACGCACCGCCATCTCGAACCCGTCCCAGCCCCCGGGCACCCGCAGCCCCGGCCGCCGCGCCACCAGCGTTGCGAGCGCGAGATCGAGCGACAGATGCGCTCCGATGGCGTCAGGATCGGCGCCGAGATCGAACACGCACCGCACCCGCGTCAGGATCGAGGGCAATTGCGCGACGTCGCCGAGCCGCACCGCGACGCGCAGTCGGCGCCGCGCCGGCTCGTGCGACACCGCGACGGTGCCGCCCGCGAAGGTGCGGCGATAGAGATTCGGCTTCACCGTCTCGATGCCGGGAATGGCGCGGGCGGCAAGAAATCCGATGATCGCGTCCCAGTCATAGGGCGGGCGATAGGCGAGCGTCAGTTCCAGCGCCGAGCCGTCGCGCCCCGCCCCGCGGCGGCGCAGCGCGCTGGGCGGGCGGCCGAACAAGCGATGGAACGTGTCGTTGAAGCGCCGCACGCTGCCGAAGCCCGCGGTATGCGCGATCTCGACCATCGGCAATCCGGTTTCGTGGATGAGCTGCTTCGCCAGCAGCACGCGCCGGGTCTGCGCCACCGCGAGCGGCGACGCGCCGACATGTTCGTCGAACAGGCGGCGCAACTGACGCCCGCCAATGCCGAGCCGCGCGGCCAGCCCCTCGACATCCTCGTCGTCCAGCCCGCCCGCATCGATCAGCGTCAGCGCGCGGCTCACCGTGTTCGACGTGCCGCGCCACGCGCCGATATTCGGCGCGGTCTCGGGCCGGCAACGCAGGCAGGGACGATAGCCCGCCTCCTGCGCGGCGGCCGCGGTCGGATAGAAGGTCACATGGTCGCGATGCGGCGTGCGCGCCGGACAGATCGGGCGGCAATAAATTTTCGTCGTGCTGACCGCGACGAAGAACCGTCCGTCGAAGCGCGGATCGCGCGCGCTCAAGGCGCGGTAGCAAATATCGGGGTCGAGCGGGGCACCTGCCGCCCGATCGGCTTGAAAATTGGCTTTGCTGCCGAGCGATCCCATTGAATGACCTGACTAATTGGGTTCGTTTTGTAAAATTAACATTTCGCCCGCCACCCTCGCTGCCTGCCTCGAATGCGATTGCAGTTTACCGCTTTTTACGGTATATGTCAAACGCTTTTTCCTCGGTCGTAGCAGCGCGTCATTTGGCTTTCCGGCGTGTATTTTTTGGCATTTTTCGGCTTTTCCATGTGATTTTTGCCGCCGTTCTCTCCAACCAAAGCGATATTTTTCAACGCGTTCTCCGGCCGCGCCCGGCCACCGCCGCAAAACAAGCCGCCGATACGGCAGAACACGATCTTTTTCAAATCGGGCGCTTTCAGCAATGTGGACCGTGGCGGGCCGCGCGTCTCGCCATTTTCGGACGCGTTCACCGCCGCAGGCGGCGGCGCGGTTCGAACAGATGGAACTGACCGTCGACGCCGACATCGCGGAACAGGCCGCGATGCGCCATCCCCGCCGCTTCGATCTGCGCGACCAAGCCGGCGCGGTCGTTGGGGCCGCGCATGCGGCAGAAGCGGTCGAGATTGACCACGGCATAACGATAGCGCCGCAAGCCCCGAATGGTGCGTTGCTCGACCTCGTCGGCGAGGTCGGTGACGATATTGGTCGTGATCGCGAGGCGGTTCTCGGTGCCGAAGCCGACGACGCGCGGCGGGAAGCGCTTGCGGCTGAACGAGGCAAGGCGCAGCGCCGGCGCGGCGACGCGCAGAGTCTCGAGCAGATGGCACGCCGTCGGATAACGCTTCACGTCATATTCGTAGCCGAGCGACCGCGCGCCGCACCAGGCGAGCAACAGTACGAACTGGCCCCAGCCGCATCCGACATCGTCGATCCGCGCCACCGGCAGCCGCGCCTCGATGAGCGCCTCGAGCAACGCGATTTCGTAGGGCAGGAACGCAATGCCCTGCCGCAGACGCGAGCCGTAGAAATTGTAAGCGCCGGAGCCTTCCTCGCCGAGCGCGGCGACCCGCGCGTGCATCGCCGGCAGCAGCAACTCGGTCAATTGCTCGACCGCGCCCGGCACGGCACGGACGACCCCTGTTGTGCTCACGCGGCGATTGTTTGCTTGAGCGTCAACGCCCCGACCGTGCAGCCGACCGCGAAGGGCGGGATCGCGTCATAATGCCAAATCTCGCCGGACGCCTCGGGCGCGAGCCCCGCGATGGCGATGAAGGTGCGAATCTCGAACCCGCCCTGCCCGGCGTCGCGATACGTGTCGGTGTCGGTGTAAGACAGCAGCGCCGCCTTGTCGTTTTTTTGCCAGCGCGCCAGGAAATCCCGGTCCCACGCCTCGTTGATCTTGCCGGAGTTGGGCGTCGCCGGCCAATGCGAGATGCCGCCGGTGCCGACGACGGCGACGCGCTCCGGCACAGCGTCGGCGGCATGGCGCAGCGCCTGGCCGAACGCCCAGGCGCGATGCAGCGGCGTCAGCGGCGGACCCTGGCAGTTGATGTTGGCGGGAATGACCGGGAAATCGTAATCGGGCGTCAGGAAATTCAGCGGCACCATGATGCCGTGATCGAACTTCCATTCCTCGCAATAGGAAACGTCCGTCTCCTCCATCACCCGCGCGATCAGGCGCTCCGACAGATCGCGGTTGCCCGGAATTTTGCGGCGCGCGATCCGCATCCAGGCTTCGTCCTCGATCGGGCCTTCGTAATAATCGGCCATGCCCATCGCGAAGGCGGGCATGTTGTTCATGAAGAAATTGGCGAAATGCTCAGCGGCGATCACGATCAGCACGTCGGCCTTGGCGTCACGGATGGCCTGGCCCATGCGGCGATACGCATCGTAAAATGCTTCGCGCCGCTCTTCCTCGACGCGCTCGGCGCGGTTGACGATGCCGGGCGCGTGGCTGCCGATGCCGGCAAAGACCAGCGGCATTACTCGTCCACCATCGCGTAAATGCCGGCGCGCACCGGCCCGTATTGCTTCACCCCGGCGCGCATCGCGGCGATGTACTCGTCCCAGGACTGGCCGACCAGCGCGGCGTAGTGCATCAGGAGCTGGCCGTTGACGCCGAGCACGTAGAGCAGCCCGACATCGGGATCGGTCAGCGCCTTGAGTTCTTCCGCGGTGAGGTCGTAATCGGCCAGCACAGAAGCGCGATCGGCCTTGAACCGCGCCTGCAATGCGGGTTCGCGGTTGAGGTTGTAGAGCAGCTTTTGCAGATAATAGAGGCTCATGGTCGATATCTATTATATCAAGGGCGGGACGGCCGGTTCAAAGGTGATGCGATGAGACTTCTATCCTACAGCGTCGGCGGCAAAGAATCCTGGGGCGTGGTCAAGGGCGACGGCGTGGTCGATCTCGGTGCGCGGCTCAAATCGCGATTCTCCGGCTTGCGCGACGCCATCGCGCAGGACGCGCTTTCGGTCCTGCGCGACGAGACCGGGCGCGCGCCCGCCGATGTCGCGCTGTCCGCGATCCGCTATCGCATCCCGGTGACCGACCCGGAGAAAATTCTCTGCATCGGCGTCAACTACAACGACCGCAACGCCGAGTACAAAGACGGCAGCGAGGCGGCGAAATATCCCAGCATGTTCTTCCGCACCCGCGAATCGCTGGTCGGACACAACGAGCCGATCCTGCGCCCGCCCGAATCGAACCAGCTCGATTACGAGGGCGAGATCGCGCTGGTGATCGGCAAAGGCGGACGGCGCATTCCCAAGGCGGAAGCGACGAAGCATATATTCGGCCTGTCCTGTTTTCAGGAAGGCACGATCCGCGACTGGACGCGGCACAGCAAATTCAACGTGACGCAGGGCAAGAATTTCGACGCCAGCGGCTCGATGGGACCGTGGCTCGTCACGGCCGACGAGATCGCCGATTACACCAATCTGACCGTCTCGACCTTCGTCAACGGCGAGCGGCGCCAACACGACACCACGGCGAACCTGATGTTCGGATTCGCCGACCTGATCGCCTATGTCTCGACGTTTACGACGTTGCGTCCGGGGGACGTTATTTCGACCGGAACACCGACCGGCGCAGGGGTGAGATTCAGCCCGCCGGTCTGGCTCAAACCGGGCGACGAAGTGACCGTCGAAGCCGTCGGAATCGGCCGCCTGACCAACAAAATCGCGGACGAGAAATAGCGTCTAACCAATTGTGTTTTTAGGATTTTAGGAAGGCGCCCCGCCCGCCATCATGGAGGATGGATAACGGGCGGAGCCACCCAGGGGTCTTCGCCCGTCAAGGGGGTTGAACGGGCGGTGCGGCAGAGCCGCTGAGCGGCATTAGGCGTCCGATGGCCGCCCGATCCAAGTTAATTAGATTTCATGATTCCCACGGCAAAAACCGGGGCTTAACCATCATTCGGCACGGCTCTTGAAGCGTCCGAGATCGGCCGGCGACAGGCGCACCGCGAGGTGGGCTTCGCCATCGTTTTCGTCATCGGTCCGGCGCAGCACTTCGCCATGAGCATAGAGCCAGGCGAGGTCGGCGCCGTCGCTCATTGGCACGTCGAGTTCGACCACGTCGCGGTCATGCGACATGCGCGCGTCGATCAGGGCCAGCAGATCGTCCATGCCCTCCCCGGTCACCGCCGAGACCGCGACCGCTTCCGTCGCGGCGCCGTTGCGGCGCAATTGACGCGTCAGCGCGGCGCGGCGCTCGTCGTCGAGCAGGTCGATCTTGTTCAGCGCCTCGATCGTGCCGTGCAGCAGCTTGTCGCCGAGGCCCAACTCTTCGAGCACGGCATGCACGTCGGCGCGCTGGGCCTCGCTGTCGGGATGATTGAGGTCGCGGACATGGACAATGAGGTCGGCTTCGGTGACCTCCTCGAGCGTGGCGCGGAACGCGGCGACGAGCTGCGTCGGCAGGTCGGAGATGAAACCGACCGTGTCGGAGAGGATCGCCTTGCGGCCCGATGGCAGCTCGATCTGGCGCACGGTCGGGTCGAGCGTGGCGAACAACTGATCCGCCGCCGTCACCGAAGCGCGGGTCAGCCGGTTGAACAAAGTCGATTTGCCGGCATTGGTGTAGCCGACCAGCGCGACCGCGGGATACGGCACGCGCTTGCGCGCGGCGCGCTGCAGGCCGCGGGTGCGCTTCACGCCTTCGATGTCGCGCTTGAGCTTGACGATGCGGTCGCCGATCAGGCGGCGATCGAGTTCCAGCTGGGTTTCGCCGGGACCGCCGGTAAAGCCGAAGCCGCCGCGCTGCCGCTCCAGATGGGTCCACGATCGCACGAGGCGCGAGCGCTGATAGGTCAGCGCCGCCAGTTCGACCTGTAACCGGCCTTCATGGGTGCGGGCGCGCTCGCCGAAGATTTCGAGGATCAGGCCGGTGCGGTCGATGACCTTGCACTTCCACGCGGTTTCCAGATTACGCTGCTGCACCGGCGTGACCACGGCATCGATCACCGCGACCTGCACCGATTTTTCCGCGACGATTTTCGCGAGGGTTTCGACCGCGCCTTCGCCGATCAGGGTCGAGGGCCGCCATTGGCGCACGGGCAGCGCGGCGGCATGGACAACACGCAGCTCGATCGCCGCCGCCAGCCCGATCGCCTCTTCGAGCCGCGCTTGCGGCGAGCGCACGGCATCGTCCGCGCCGGCGGTTTCGCGCGCGCGGAGGTAAGGATGCAGCACCAGACAGGAAGTAGGCGTTGCCGGGCCGCCACCGGCCGCGTGCGGATCAGTCTTCTTCAGCTTCCTTGCCGCCTTCGAATAATTGGATCGGCTGCGCCGGCATCACCGTCGAGATGGCGTGCTTGTAGACGAGCTGCGAATGCGCGTCGCGCCGCAGCAGCACGCAGAAATTGTCGAACCAGGTAATGATGCCTTGCAACTTCACGCCGTTCACCAGGAATACCGTGACCGGAGTTTTGTTTTTCCGGACATTATTCAGGAATACATCCTGAACATTTTGTGATTTTTCCGACGACATGGGGCTTCCCCTTCTTTACTTGGGCGGGTGGAATCCGGGCACGTCCCACCGCCTTCGCTCATACATAGCAAATAGGAAACCGCCGCCAAATCACAAGGCTTTGATATGCCCAAGCAAGGCCGCGCAATCGGCGAAACTTAACGCCGGCGCGAAGCGCTCGAAGGCGGCGTCGCTCGCCAATGCCGTGTGCAGCAAGACCCCGTGGCAGCCGGCATTGGCGGCGCATTCCATATCGAGCGCCGTGTCGCCGACATACCATGCCTCCCCGCCGGGCGGAACCCCCACCGCGTTGAGGGCCAAAAAAATAGGCGCTGCCGATGGTTTGTCCGCCGAAGCATCACCCGCGCCAACCAATTTGGCGAAGCGCGGCGTCCAGCCGAAATGCGCGGCCTCCTTGCGCAGCGTCGCGCCGGTCTTGTTGCTGACCACCGCCAGCGGGACGCCCAGCGCGGTCAGACCGTCGAGCATCGCGCCGACGCCCGCGAGTGGCTTGATGCGCTCGAGATGAATTTCGTGAAAGCGCTGAAAATAATGCTCGCGCGCCTCCTGCCAGCGGTCGCCGAAGATCGGCGGAAACGCCTCGATCAACGACAGGCGGGTGCGCGCCTTAACGTCGGCGAGGCTCCAGGGCTCGCGCCCCATCTGGACGAAGCAATGCCGCATCGCCTCGTGGATGGTGTCCCAACTGTCGACCAGCGTGTTGTCCCAGTCGAACAGCACCGCGCGCGGCCGGGTCATGCCGCGCCGTCCATGAAGTCGCGATAGGCGGCGGCGAGCTTCAAGGCGAGCTTGCCCGGCTTGCCCTGCCCCACCGGCTTGCCGTCGATCTTGACCACCGGCAGCACGCCGTTGGTGGCGCTGGTCAGCATCGCCTCGCGCGCCGCCTTGGCCTCGGCGACGCTGAACGGACGCTCGACGAAGCGCATGCCTTCGCGCGCGATGATGTCGAGGAGGCCGAGCCGCGTGACGCCGTTGAGGATGGAATCGTCGGCCTTGCGCGTCACCACCTCATCTTTCGCGGTGACGATCCAGGCGTTGGATGAGGTGCCTTCGGTGACGTTGCCGTCGGCATCGACCTGCCACGCCTCGAACGCGCCCGCCTCTTTCGCCTGCTGTTTCGCCAGCGCGTTCGGCAGCAACGCCACCGATTTGATGTCCGGCCGTTTCCAGCGAATGTCGGGCAGCGTAATGACCGCAATGCCGTTCGCGATGAGGCGCGGATCGGCGATGCGCATGCGCCGCGACGTGACGACCAGGCTCGGTTTCGCCGCTTTGGGAAAAGCGAAGTCGCGGGGCGCGGCGCCGCGCGTGACCTGGAGATAGACGATGCCGTCACGAATACCGTTGCGGCGGGCGGTCTCGCGCAATACCAGCTTCAGCGCCGCGTCGCTCATCGGCGCCGCCAGTTTCAGCTCGCGGCGCGACCGCGCCAGGCGCGCGAGATGCCGTTCCTCGTCGATGAAGGCGCCGTTGCGGATCGCGATCACTTCGTAGACCGCGTCGGCGAACTGAAAACCACGATCCTCGACATGCACTTGCGCATGCCGGTGCGGAACGTAGCGGCCATTGACGTAAGCGACGCGCGACAAGACTAGGCTTGCGCCTCCGCGCCGACATCCGCGGCGGCCGGCGTATCCATACCGGGCGCGCGCTCCTCCGAAAGGCCGAGCGATTTGAGCTTGCGGTGCAGCGCCGAGCGCTCCATGCCGATAAACGCCGCGGTGCGGGAGATGTTGCCGCCGAAGCGGCCGACCTGCGCGAGCAGGTAGTCGCGCTCGAACATTTCGCGCGCCTCGCGCAGCGGCAGGCTCATCATTTCGGCGCTGCGGTCGCCGCGCCCCGGCGCCGGACCCGCGCCGCCGATCTCGGCCGGCAGCATGTCGGCGCGGATTGGCTGGTGCGCCTCTGCGGGCGCCATGATCAGCAACCACTCGATGACGTTGCGCAACTGACGCACATTGCCGGGCCATTCATAGGCCTGCATCGCCGCCAACGCGTCGTCGCCGAAGGCGCGGGGCGCGATGCGCGCGGCCGCGGCGGCGCGAAGCATGAGATAATTCGCGAGCAGCGGGATGTCCTCCCGCCGCTCGACCAGCGGCGGCACCGCGATCGGCACCACGGCGAGACGGTAATACAAATCTTCGCGGAAGCGTCCCGCCGCGATCTCCAGCGGCAATTCGCGGCTGGTCGAGGCGATGACGCGAACATCGACCGTGACCTTTCCGCCGCCGACGCGGTTGAAGGTCGAATCCTGCAAGGCACGGACGATCTTCCCCTGCGTCTCGGCGGGCATGTCGGAGACCTCGTCGAGGAACAGCGTGCCGCCATGCGCCTGCTCGAACAGCCCGATGCTGCGCGGACTGTCGGGACCGAGCGCACCCGCTTCCGCGCCGAACAGCTCGATCTCGAATCGCTCGGGCGCGAGCCGCGCGCTGTTTACGACGACGAGCGGCCCTTCGACCCGGCGCGAGCGTTTGTGGACGAGACGCGCCACCACTTCCTTGCCGGCGCCCGCCGGGCCCGAGACCAGGATGCGGCTGCCGGTCGGCGCGACGCGATCGACCGCCTGCCGCACTTGCGACATTTTTGCCGAGCCGCCAATCAGCTCCTCGTCGCCGCCGGCGCGCAACCGCAGTTCTTCGTTCTCGCGTTTCAGCCGTGCGGCGTCGATGGCGCGCTCGACGAATACCAGCAGCCGGTCGGTCTTGAACGGCTTTTCGATGAAGTCGTAGGCGCCGATCTTGATGGCGGCGACCGCGGTCTCGATGGTGCCGTGCCCCGAGATCATCAGCACCGGCACGTTGGGCGTATCACGTCGGATGATCTTCAGAATCTCCAGCCCGTCGAGCTCACTGCCTTGCAGCCAGATGTCGAGAATCACCAGCGACGGGCTGCGCGCGCGGATCGCGTCGAGCGCCTCCTTGCTGTTGGCGGCGCCACGCGTCTCGTAACCCTCGTCGTTGAGGATGCCACAGATGAGCGAGCGGATATCCGCCTCGTCGTCGACGACTAGAATGTCATGCGCCATGGGCCGCCGCCTTTAACGGAGTGGTTGCCGTCTCCGTCGCCGTCGTGCCGCGATTGAACACCAGCCGCACGCGGGCACCGCCCCCTTCCCGATCTTCCAATAACAACTCGCCGTGATGATCCTCCATGATCTTCTTGACGATGGCGAGTCCCAGGCCCGTCCCCTTGGCCCGGGTCGTGACATACGGTTCCGTCAGACGGTCGCGGCCTTCGCTCGGCAGGCCGCGCCCATTGTCGGCGATGGTGACCGCGATTTGGCTCGGCTCGACGGTCAGCGTCACCGCGATCTCGCCGGGCGGCGCGTCGCCGTCGCGGCCCAGAATCGATTCCGACGCGTTTTTCAAAATATTAATCAGCGCCTGACTCACTTGCCGCGCGTCGCACACCAGCACCGCATGCTCGGGCAGTTCGACCGCGAAGCGGATTTCCGGCGTCGAAGTGCGTTGCAGAAACACCGCCTGGCGCACCAACTCGACCAGATCCTCCTCCTTCATCATCGGCGCCGGCATGCGGGCGAAGGACGAAAACTCGTCGACCATGCGGCCGATATCGCCGACATGGCGGATGATTGTATCTGACAGGTTGGTGAAGGTCTCCGGATCGTTGGCTATCTCGCGGGTGTATTTGCGCTTGAGACGTTCGGCCGAGAGCTGGATCGGCGTCAGGGGGTTCTTGATCTCGTGCGCGATGCGGCGCGCGACGTCGGCCCACGCTGCCTTGCGCTGCGCCGACACCAACTCGGTGATGTCGTCGAAGGTGACGATGTAGCCGTTGACTTCGCCTTCGAGACGCTCGGCGGCGATACGCACGAGCAAGGTCTGCGAGCGGTGCTGCCGCGTCAGTTCGATCTGCGCCTGCGCGAGACGTTCGGGGCGGCGCTTCGCCTCGTCGAACAGTACCGCCATCTCGGGCGCGATCGCAGTCAGTTCCTGGCCGAGACACTGATCGAGATCGGTCGCCAGCAACAGCGACGCCGAGCGGTTCGGCAGATTGATGCGCCCCGCTTGATCGAGCCCGATCACACCCGCCGACACGCCCGCCAGCACCGTTTCGGTGAAACGGCGCCGCTCGTCGAGCTGGCGGTTGGCAGCGACCAGTTCGCCGCGCTGCGTCTCCAATTGATGCGTCATACGGTTGAAGGCGCGGCTCAACGAGCCGAATTCGTCCTGGCTGTCGCCTTCGGGCACGCGGGCCGTGAGGTCGCCGGCGCGCACCTGTTCCGCCGCCGCGGCCAGCGATGAAATCGGCCGCGCCATTCGCGTCGCGAATGTCAGGCCGGTCCATACCGCGCCGGTCAACAACAGCAAGCCGACGACGAGGAACAGCACCGACAACGCGAACTGGAACTGCGAGCGCTCGGTCTCCAATTTCTGATATTGCGCGACGGCGCTTTGCGTCTGTTGCATGTGCGCGATCACGGTCGGGTCGATGAACCGCCCCACATAAAGATACACATCGCCGAATTGCGGCAGCTTCACCAGCGCGCGCACGCGGTCGTCATTGTCCGACGTCAACACGGCGATATTGCCGGCATCGGCCTGCTGCATCGCGCCCTGCGGTACCGGCTCCAGTTCCAGCGACGCGGTCAGGCCCGAGCGCGCGAGAACGTGGCCCTCGCCGTCGAACACCACCGCCTCGGTCAGAGAGCGCAACGCCGCCTGCGCCGTTACCATCTGGCCGAAGCGCTGCGGCTCCATGATCAGGAATTGACTGTCGCGGTCGAGATCTGCCGCCATGCTGGCGACATCGGCGCGGATCGTGTTCTGGTGCTCGTGCAGATAAGCCTCGGCGACCGCCAGCGATTCCGACAGCGCCGTGCGCACGCGCTCGGAGAACCAGGACTGCACGCCGAAACTGAAGAGGAGATAAGAGAACACGGCGACGATGATGGTCGGGATCACCGCCACCAGGCCGAAGAGCAGCACCAGCCGTACATGCAGGCGCGAGCCGGCAAGGCCACGGCGGCGCTCGGCCCAGACCTGGGCCACGCGCCAGAAGATGATACCGCACAGTGGCAGCACCAGAATCAGGTTCAGCAGCAGGAACAACTGGTTAATGGTGGCTCTGTTGCCGAACGGCGGAAGGCCGAGCACCGCGCTGTAGGTGCCGATCGCCGACGCCACCACCGCAATCGCCAGCACCCCGGCGAATTTGTAGGAAAGATTGGTGCGCTTCGCCCAGGCGAGGAATCGCGACCATGCGCCCGGGCGCCCGGACGCGACGCCCGCCGTCATGAACCCGCACGTCGGTTGGTGGATTCCCTCACGCGGCTATTTTAGGCCGCGGGCGATATCGATGTCCAATTCGCGGATTTTCTTGCGCAGCGTGTTGCGGTTGAGGCCGAGAAGCTGCGCCGCCTTGAGCTGGTTGCCGCGCGTCGCGCCGAGCGTGAGCTGAATCAGCGGCCGTTCGATCTCGCGCAGCACCCGATCGTAGAGACCCGCGGGCGGCAGGCCGCCTTTATGCGCCGCGAAGTAATCGCGCAGATGGCGCTCGGCGGCGGAGGCGAGCCCTTCATTCGCCGGCGCGTCGGCATTGCCGTTGGGCGCGGTTTCGGCCAGTTCCGCCTCGATGGCGTCGAGGCCGATCACTTCCTGCGAATAAAGCGCGGCGAGACGGCGTATGAGATTTTCCAGTTCACGTACATTGCCGGGCCAGCGATACGACTTGAGCCGCTCCATCGCCGGCGTGTCGACCGATTTGAGCGGCAGGCCCTCCTGCTGGGCCAGCGAGAAGAAATGCCGCGCCAACGCCGGCACGTCCTCGGCGCGCTCGCGCAACGGCGGCAGGCGGATCGGCACGACATTGAGCCGATAGAACAAATCCTCGCGGAACAAGCCCTGACGGATGAGTTGGCGCAGATCGCGATGGGTCGCCGCGATGACGCGCACGTCGGCGCGGATCGGCATGCGGCCGCCGATGGTGGTGTACTCGCCGGTTTGCAGAACGCGCAGCAGCCGCGTCTGCGCTTCGAGCGGCATATCCCCGATCTCGTCGAGAAACAGCGTGCCGCCTTGCGCCTGCTCGAAACGGCCGACGCCGCGCGACATGGCACCGGTGAAGGAGCCTTTCTCGTGGCCGAACAGGTCGCTTTCGATCAGCTCGCGCGGGATCGCCGCCATATTGACGGCAACGAACGGGCCATTGCGCCGCTTGCCGTAATCGTGCAGCGCCTTCGCCACGAGTTCCTTGCCGGTGCCGCTTTCGCCGACGATCATCACGGTGAGATCGGTCTGCATCAGACGCGCCAGCACGCGGTAAATTTCCTGCATCGCCGGCGAGCGGCCGATCAGGGGCAATTGCTCATCGTCGCCATCGCCGTTCGGCGCGGGTGCGCTCGGCGCGGTCAGGGCGCGTTGCACGACGTTGACCAGCTCGCGCAAATCGAACGGCTTGGGCAGATATTCGAACGCGCCGCGCTCCGTCGCCTTCACCGCCGTCAGCAGCGTGTTCTGCGCGCTCATCGCGATGACGCGCAATTCGGGCCGCAGCTTCTTGATGCGCGGAATGAGGTCGAGCCCGTTCTCGTCGGGCATAACGACATCGGTGATGACGAGATCGCCCTCGCCGTCCGCGATCCAGCGCCACAGCATCGCGGCATTGCCGGTGGTGCGCACGTCGTAGCCAAGCCGCGCCAGCGCCTGCGTCAGCACGGTTCGGATGGCGCGGTCGTCGTCGGCGACGAGGATGGTGGCGTTGGCGCCGGTCATGACCGCGCTCCGTTGCGCGACGCCATCGGCAGGCAGACGCGGAACACGGTGCGGCGCGGCTGGCTGTCGAACTCGATGACGCCGCCATGATCGTTCACCACCTTGGCGACCAGCGCGAGGCCCAGGCCGGTGCCGTTATGCTTGGTGGTGACGAAGGGGTCGAAGAGGTGCGCGCGCAAATCCTCCGGCACGCCGTCGCCATTGTCGACGATCGATACCACCAGCGGCAGATGCACACGCTCGTCACTGCCCGGCACCGCGAGGCGGACGCCGTGCTGGAATGCCGTCGTCATCTGGATTTCGCCGCCCTGCGCCGGCACCGCCTCGGCGGCGTTCTTGACCAGATTGAGGAAAGTCTGGATCAGCAGATCGCGATTGCCATGCACTGGCGGCAGCGACGGATCGTATTCGGCGACGAAGCGGACATGCTTCGCGAACCCGTTCTGCGCCAGGAGCCGCGCGCGATCGAGCACTTCATGGATGTTGACGGGACCGCGCTCGATCGGGCGACGGTCGGAGAATATTTCCATCCGGTCGACCAGCGCGCAGATACGGTCGGCTTCGTCGCAGATGAGATGCGTCAGCTCGCGGTCGGGCGGCGACGCGTTTTCCTCAAGCAGTTGCGCCGCGCCGCGGATGCCGGAGAGCGGGTTCTTCACCTCGTGCGCCAGCATCGCCGCCATCGCGGTGACCGAGCGCGCGGCGTTGCGATGGGTAAGCTGGCGGTCGATCTTGTCGGCGATCGAGCGCTGTTGCAGCAGCACCACGACTTCGGGCCGATCGTCGGCGATCGGCGTCGCCTGGATGGTGACCGTGTGCGGCCGCATGCGCGGCGTGCCGATCTGCACGTCGTATTCCGAGACGCTGTGCCCGGTCTTGCGCACGGAATCGACCAGCGTCAGCATCGGACTGTCGGCCGGCAGGAGATCGTCGAGCGGCAGGCCGCGCAGGCTCGCCGCCGACAACTCGAAGAATTGTTCCGCGGCGGCGTTGGCGTAATGAAGGCGATTGCCAAGATCGACCACGAGCACCGGGTCGGGGAGCACGGCAAGGATCGTCGCCGGCTCGATGGCGGGCACGCTGTCGATGGCGCGCGCCTTGGCCATGTCAGGCCTCGACCGCCGTGCGGCCTTCGAGACGCTCGCTGCGCTCGCTCCTCAGGCTGAGGACTCCCTCATGCTGAGGAGGCGCCGAAGGCGTCGTCTCGAAGCACGCGCGCTCGATCAGCGGATCGTAGAAGGCGCGGATCATATCGATGACGCGGCCGGGCTCGGCGACCTGGTTGACGGCATGGCGGAACTCGGCGGAGCCCGGCAGACCCTTCGAGTACCAGCCGATATGCTTGCGCGCGATGCGCACGCCCGCGTCGATGCCGTAATGCGACAGCATCATCGCGTAATGCTCCAGCACGATGTCGCGCTGCGTCTCGAGCGGCGGATCGGGCAACGGATCGCCGCCGGCGAGATGCCGCGCGACCTGTTGTGGGAACCACGGCCGGCCGTAAGCGCCGCGGCCGATCATCACGCCGTCGGCGCCCGACAATTCCAGCGCGCGCCGCGCATCCTCGAACGTGCAGATGTCGCCGTTGACCACGACCGGGATGCTGACCGCGTGCTTGACCTCGCGGATAAAGGCCCAATCGGCGCTGCCGTTATAGAACTGGCAGCGCGTCCGGCCGTGCACCGTGATCATACGGATGCCGCTCGCCTCGGCGACACGCGCCAGCGCCGGCGCGTTGCGGCTCCCGTCGTCCCAGCCGGTGCGCATCTTCAGCGTCACCGGTAGGCGCACCGCCTTCACCGTCGCTTCGAGCAGCTTCGCGGCCTTGACCTCGTCGCGCATCAGCGCCGAGCCGGCATGGCCGTTGACCACCTTCTTCACCGGGCAGCCGAAATTGATGTCGATCAGCGCCGCACCGCGATCCTCGTTGAGCTTCGCCGCTTCGGACAAATCCTCGGGCTCGCAGCCGGCAAGCTGCACCGCCATCGGCTGCTCGTCCGGCTCGGTCGCCGCCATCAGCAACGACTTGCGGTTTTCCCGGATCATGGCGGCGCTCGCGATCATTTCCGAAATCACCAGACCGGCGCCGTGACGCTTCACGAGGCGGCGGAACGGCAGGTCGCTGACCCCGGACATGGGCGCGAGCAGGACTGGCGCGGAAAGCGCCACCGGACCAACCGATATGATCAAATTCTGTGCATTCATATCCGATGCCTATTGAATGTGCATGGTAACGGGTTCAAAAAAGCGCGCAATACCGAAATTGTTGCATTGCACACTTACGCCATCAGCACGTCCGTGACGAATTTCACGCCCGGATAGGCCAGTGTCAGCAATAAGTAGGCCAACAGC
>JANWJX010000055.1 GCA_025451725.1 Allostellaceae bacterium | reverse complement strand
TGACCATCGCGTCGGGCTTCGTCGTCGACGACGCCATCGTGATGATCGAGAACATCTCGCGCTATATCGAGGAAGGCGAGAACCCGCTACAGGCCGCCCTCAAGGGCTCGGCGCAGATCGGCTTCACCATCATCTCGCTGACCATCTCGCTGATCGCGGTTCTGATCCCGCTGCTGTTCATGGGCGACGTGGTCGGACGCCTGTTCCGCGAATTCGCCATCACCCTCGCCGTCACCATCGTGATTTCGGCGGTGGTGTCGCTGACCCTCGTGCCGATGCTGTGCGCCAAGCTGTTGCGCCACGTGCCCGAAGCCGAGATGGGCGTGGTCGCGCGCAAATCGCAGCAATGGTTTCAGGCCGGCATCGATTTCTACGGCCGCCGGCTGAACTGGGTGCTCGACCATCAGTTCCTCACCATGATGGTGTTCCTCGCGACGCTCGCGCTGACCGCGCTGCTCTACATCGTCATCCCCAAGGGTTTCTTCCCGGTTCAGGACACTGGCCTGATCCAAGGCATCTCCGAGGCCGACCAGACCGTGTCCTACGCCGCGATGGCAAAACGGCAGGAGCAACTGGCGCAGATCGTTCTCAAGGATCCCGACGTGGTCAGCCTGACCTCATTCATCGGCGTCGACGGCATCAACACGACGCTGAACAACGGCCGCTTCCTCATCAACCTGAAGCCCAAGGACGAACGCAGCACCGGCTCGAGCGACATTATTCGCCGGATCAGTCGCGCGACGGGAAAAGTCGCCGGCGTGCGGCTTTACATGCAGCCGGTGCAGGATCTGACCATCGATTCGACGATCTCCAAGACGCAGTACCAATTCGTGCTCGAAGATGCCAATGCCGCCGAGCTGGCGGACTGGGCGCCGAGGATCGTCGAGGCGTTGCGGCAGTTGCCGGAACTGGAAGACGTGGCCAGCAATTCCGAGAACAATGGCCTCAGCGCCTACATCACCGTCGATCGCGACACCGCCGCGCGGTTCGGCATCACCATGGCGACGATCGACAATGCGCTCTACGACGCGTACGGCCAGCGCATCGTCACCACCATCTTCACCCAGACCAATCAATACCGCGTCATCCTGGAATCGAAGCCGGAACTCCAAGAGACGCTGACCTCGCTCGATTCGATTTTCCTGCCGTCCTCGACGTCCGGGCCCGGGTCCAACGGGCTGGGCCAGGTGCCACTGTCGTCGATCGCGAAAGTGTCCGAGCAGATGACGCCGCTTGAGATCGACCATCTCGGCCAGTTCCCGGCGGTAACGGTGTCGTTCAACGTCGCGCCCGGCGCCTCCCTTGGCGCGGCGGTCGATGTCATCAATCAGACCGAAAAATCGATGCGTCTGCCGGCGAGCCTGTTCACGACGTTCCAGGGCGCGGCGCTGGCCTTCGAGGCGAGCCTTGCCAACGAATTGCTGCTGATCCTCGCGGCGATCGTGACGATGTACATCATTTTGGGCGTGCTCTACGAAAGCTTCATCCATCCGATCACGATCCTGTCCACCCTGCCCTCGGCGGGGGTCGGCGCGCTGTTGGCGCTGATGCTCGACGGCAGCGATCTCGGCATCGTCGCGATCATCGGCATCATCCTGCTGATCGGCATCGTCAAGAAAAACGCCATCATGATGATCGACTTCGCGCTCGACGCCGAACGGCGCGAAGGCAAGCCGCCGCGCGACGCGATCCACCAGGCCAGCCTGCTGCGCTTCCGCCCGATCCTGATGACGACCATGGCCGCGCTCTTGGGCGCGGTGCCGCTGATGATCGGCAACGGCGCCGGGTCCGAGCTGCGCCATCCGCTCGGCGTCGCCATCGTCGGCGGCCTGTTGCTGAGCCAGTTCCTGACCCTGTTCACGACGCCGGTGATCTATCTCGTGTTCGACGACGCGGCCCGTCGCGTGTTGGGCCGCGGCGCGGCGCAGGCGCCCGGCCCGAGTCCGGCGGAATGAACCTTTCGGCGCCCTTCATCGCGCGCCCCGTCGCGACCACGCTCCTGACCGCAGGCGTCGCGCTCGCCGGCATCGTGGCGTTTTTCTTGCTGCCGGTTTCGCCGCTGCCCCAGGTCGATTTCCCGACCATTCAGGTCATGGCGCAGCTTCCCGGCGCCAGTCCCGCCAACATGGCGTCGAGCGTGGCGACGCCACTCGAGCGGCATCTCGGCGTCATCGCCAATGTCAGCGAGATGACGTCGCAAAGCTCGGTCGGCGTCACGCGCATCACCATCCAGTTCGATCTAAGCCGGAACATCGACGGCGCGGCCCGCGACGTGCAGGCGGCAATCAACGCGGCGCGCGCCGATCTTCCGACCAGCCTTCGCACCAATCCGACCTACCGCAAGGTGAACCCCGCCGACGCGCCCGTGCTGATTCTGGCGTTGACCTCCGATACCAAGACGCCGGGCCAGCTTTACGACGCGGCTTCGAACGTCCTGGCGCAGAAACTGTCCCAAGTGAGCGGCATCGGCCAGGTGACGATCGGCGGCAGTTCGCTGCCCGCGGTGCGCGTCGACCTCAACCCCACCGCGCTGTTCAAATACCGGATCGGCCCCGAAGACGTGCGCGCCGCGCTGGCGGCGGCGAACGCCCACAGTCCCAAAGGCGCCATCGAACCGGGCGACCGGCATTATCAGCTTTACACCAACGACCAGGCGACCACGGCCGCGCAATATAAAGGACTGGTCGTCGCCTATCGCAACGGCGCGGCGGTGCGGCTCGACGAACTCGCCGACATTCAGGATTCCGTCGAGAACATCCGCAATCTCGGGCTCGCCAATGGCAAGCCGTCGGTGCTGGTGATCCTTTATCGCCAGCCCGGCGCCAATATCATCGACACGGTCGACCGGGTGACGGAGCTGTTGCCGGAACTGACGGCGTCGATGCCGCGCGACATCGACGTCGATATCGTGTCCGACCGCACCACGACCATCCGCGCCTCGCTCAAGGACGTCGAGCGGACGCTGGTGATCTCGGTCCTGCTGGTGGCGCTGGTGGTGTTCTTCTTCCTGCGCAGCCCGCGCGCCACCATGATCCCAGCCGTCGCCGTGCCAATTTCGCTGCTCGGCACGTTCGGCATTATGTATCTGCTGGGCTTCAGTCTCGACAATCTGTCGCTGATGGCGCTGACGGTGGCGACCGGCTTCGTCGTGGACGACGCCATCGTCGTGGTCGAGAACATCGAGCGCCACATCGAGGCCGGCATGGCGCGGCTCGACGCCGCGCTGCTCGGCGCGCGCGAGGTCGGCTTCACGGTCCTGTCGATGAGCACGTCGCTGGTCGCGGTGTTCATCCCGATTCTGCTGATGGGCGGCATCGTCGGCCGCCTGTTTGAGGAATTCGCGCTGACCCTGTCGATCGCCGTCATGGTGTCGCTGGTCGTGTCGCTGGTGACGACGCCGACGATGGCGGCCAAGATCCTGCCTGCGCATCACATGAGGCCGCGTCCGGGCCGCGTTGCTCGGATTGCCGAGGGCCTGTTCCAAGTGATGTTGAACTTTTACGCGCGCACGCTCGGCATCGCGCTGCGGCACTCGTTTCTTACTGCGGTAGTGCTGCTCGCCACTATCGCGCTCAACGTCTTTCTCTATATCGTCATCCCCAAGGGATTTTTCCCGCAGCAAGACACGGGGCGCCTGATCGGCGGCATCCAGGCCGACCAGAGCATCTCGTTCCAGCTGATGCGCAAGAAATTCACCCAGCTCGTCAACATCGTGCGCAAGGACCCTGGCGTGGCGTCGGTCGCCGGCTTCACCGGCGGCTATTCGACCAATGGCGGCTTTGTGTTCGTGTCGCTGAAACCGCTGGCGGAACGCAAGGAAAGCGCCGACCAAATCATCGCGCGGCTGCGGCGCGCAACGTCGGTCGTGGCCGGCGGACGTCTGTTCTTCCAGGCGACGCAGGACATAAGGGTCGGCGGCCGGCAGAGCAACGCGCAATACCAGTACACTTTGCAATCGGACGATCTCGCCACGCTGCAAGCCTGGTCACCGAAAATCCTCGAAGCGCTGCAAAAAGTGCCGGTCTTGCAGGACGTCAATATCGATCAGCAGGACAAGGGGCTCGAGACCGATCTCGTGATCGACCGCCCGACCGCCGCGCGGCTCGGCCTCACGCCGAGCGCCATCGACAGCACGCTCTACGACGTGTTCGGCCAGCGTCTGGTCTCGACCATCTACAACGCCTTGAACCAGTACCACGTGGTGATGGAGGCGGCGCCGCAATATTGGCAAAGCCCCGAAGTGCTGAATGATATCTATGTCAGCACGTCGGGCGGCAATATCGGCGGCACGCAAGGCACGCAATCGCTGACCACCGGGACGTCGGCCAAGCTCGCGGGCGCCGGCGCGGTGCGCAACCGGGCCGCCAATTCCATCGCCGTCAGCGGGCACGGCATCGCCTCGACCGGCGCCGCGGTCAGCACCGTCGCCGAGCAGATGGTGCCGCTCGCCGCCTTCAGCCATTTTGGGCCGGGCAACACGCCGCTGTCGGTCAATCACCATGGGCTGTTCGTCGCCAGCACCGTGTCGTTCAACCTGCCGCCCGGCAAATCGCTGAGCGACGCGGTCGCCGCCATCGACCAGACCATGAACGAAATCGGCGTACCGGCATCGATTCACGGCAGTTTCCAGGGCACCGCGGCCGCGTTCCAGGCCTCGCTCGCGAACGAGCCGATCCTGATCCTCGCCGCGCTGATCACCGTCTATATCGTGCTGGGCGTGCTGTATGAGAGCTACGTCCACCCCATCACGATCCTCTCGACCCTGCCCTCGGCCGGCGTCGGCGCGGTGCTCGCCCTGATGCTGTTCGGCGCCGAGTTCAGCATCATCGCCCTCGTCGGCGTGATTCTGCTGATCGGCATCGTCAAGAAAAACGCCATCATGATGATCGACTTCGCGCTCCATGCCGAACGCCAGCAGGGCATGAAGACCGAGGATGCGATCTATCACGCATGCCTCCTGCGCTTCCGCCCGATCATGATGACGACGGCGGCCGCCATGCTCGGCGCGCTGCCCTTGGCGCTCGGCGGCGGCGACGGCGCCGAATTGCGCCGCCCGCTTGGCATTTCCATCGTCGGCGGCCTGATTGTCAGCCAGGCGCTGACCCTCTACACCACGCCGGTGGTCTATCTCTATCTCGATCGTTTCCGTCTTTGGAGCACGCGCCGCTGGCGCCAGAGCCCGACGCCGCTGGCGGAGCCGGGCGAATGAAGCTGCGTCTTGTTCCGGTTGCGGCGCTGGCGCTGCTCGCCGCGTCATGCGAAGTCGGACCCAACTACCTCCGGCCTTCCGCGCCCGTGCCGATGCAATATAAGGAAGCAAAGGGCTGGCGCGTCGCCAGCCCGCGCCAGGCCGGCGCCAATCAGAACTGGTGGTCGGTGTATGACGATCCGGTGCTGGACGGGCTCGAGCGCCAGGTCGACATTTCCAAC
The DNA here is from genome assembly GCA_025451725.1 of Allostellaceae bacterium. Lineage (GTDB taxonomy): Bacteria > Pseudomonadota > Alphaproteobacteria > ATCC43930 > CGMCC-115725 > JAATGI01. The sequence goes on along the minus strand of JANWJX010000055.1, from coordinate 54,209 downwards.
CAGAATTTGAAACAGGCCGAGGCGGCGTACCGCGTCGCGGTGTCGCTGGTGCAGCAGGCGGAGGCGCAGCTTTATCCGACGGCGTCGGTCTCGGGTTCGGCGCAACGCTCGGGACCGCTCGGCCGTCGCACAACGCCGACCGGCACTGGCGGATTTCTCGGCACGCAGAACCAGTTCCAGCTCGCCGCCAACGTGAGCTGGACGCTCGATATCTGGGGCAAGATCCGCCGCCAGATCGCGAGCCAGGAAGCGAGCGCGCAGGCCAGCGCCGCCGATCTTGCCGCCGCCAGGCTGTCGGCGCAAACGACGCTTGCAGTCGACTATTTCACCTTGCGCGCGACCGACGAGCAGAAGCGCCTCCTCGACACCGCCGTGGTCGCCTTCACGGAATCGCTCAAGATCACGCAGAACCAGTATGCGGTCGGCAACGCGGCCATGTCGGCGGTGCTGCAGGCCAAGACCCAGGTCGAGCAGACCCAGTCGCAGGCCATCGCGACGGGTGTGGCGCGCGCGCAGCTCGAGCACGCCATCGCGGTGCTGATCGGCAAGCCGCCGGGTGATTTTTCGATCAAGGTCGCGGCGATGCCCAGCCGCGTGCCGGTGATGCCGCCGGGCGTGCCCTCGATGTTGCTGGAGCGCCGTCCCGACGTCGCGGCGGCGGAACGGACGATGAAATCGGCCAACGAGCTGATCGGCGTCGCCGAGGCCGCTTACTATCCCGATATCACGTTGACCGCGTCGCTCGGCGTCGCCAGCACGATGCTGAGCAATCTGTTCAACGCCTCGAACGCAATGTGGGCGATCGGCTCGTCGGTCAGCGAGACGGTTTTCGACGCCGGCTTGCGCGCGGCGCAGGTCGAGCAGGCGCGCGCCACCTATGACGAGAACGTGGCATCCTATCGTCAGACTGTGCTAACCGCGTTCCAGCAGGTCGAGGACGAACTGGCCGCGCTGCGCATCTTAGAGCAGCAAGCGGTCGCCGAAGACGCGACGGTCAAGGACGCGCGCGAGGCCGAGCGTCTGACCCTTAACCAATACCTCGCCGGCACCGTCGCCTATACCAGCGTCATCATCGCGCAGACCACGGCGCTGACCAACGAAGAGGCGGCGCTGGCGATCCTGCAAAACCGGTTGACCGCATCGGTGCAGTTGACCTCGGCGCTCGGCGGCGGCTGGAACGCCGCCGCGTTGCCGCCGGCCGCCGATACCGAAAAGATGCCCGGCGAAAAGAACAACCCGTCGTTGCTTCATGGTCTGCTAGACTTGTTCTGAGCAAAGCAACATTTCCGAAATTCCCATGACCCCGTCCGAGCGGCGCTGGAGCCTTGCCGCCGCCATCTCCTCGATTGCCGTGTTCGGCATCGGCATCGGCATCTCCCAGCCGCTGCTGGCGCTGATGCTGGAGACGCGCGGCACCGATTCCTCGCTCAATGGCCTCAACGCCGGCGCGGGATTTCTCGGCGTGCTGATCGGGCCGCTGTTGATGCCGCGCCTCGTTGCGCGCTTCGGCTTCAAGAACTTCTTGCTGACCATGCTGCCGCTGAGCCTGGTGCTGTTCCTGCTGCTCAAGCCATTCGACAGTCTCGGCGCTTGGTTCGTGCTCCGTCTGTTGAGCGGCATCTCCGGTTCGTCGACCTTCGCCGCGACGGAGGCGTGGATCAGCCAGCTCGCGGGCGATACGGGCCGCGGCCGGGTGATGGGCATTTATACCGCGTCGCTGTCGGCGGGCTTCGCCATCGGCCCGGCGCTGTTGTCGGTCACCGGCATCGCGGGCTGGCCGCCCTTCATCGCCTGCGCGATCATCGAAATCGTCGCCATGTTGCCATTGCTCGCGGTACGCGGCGGCGCGCAGAAAGTCGACCATGCCGGCTCGCACCCGCTCGCCATGATGGCGCGGATGAAGCCGCTGGTGCTGATCGTGATCCTGTTCGCGATGTACGAGGCGGCCACCGTGTCGCTGCTGCCGGTGTGGGGCGCGCGCGCCGGCCTGTCGGTTGCGGCCGCGGCGTCGCTGGTCTCTGCGGTGTTTGTCGGTGCGATCCTGCTGCAAATCCCGATCGGCTATCTCTCGGACCTCGTCGGGCGCACGACTACGATGCGCGTCTGCGCGGCGCTCGGCATTGTCGGTGCGGCGCTGCTGCCGCTGCTGGTGGGATATACACCCGCGCTTTTCGTCGTGCTGGTGATCTGGGGCGGTTTCACCACCGGGCTTTATCCGGTCGCGCTCGCCATCATCGGCGACCGGTTCCGCGGCGCGGATTTGCTCAACGCCAATGCAGGGCTGGTGATCGCTTACGGCACCGGCGCGCTGATCGGCCCGATTCTCGGCGGCGGCGGCATGGATGCGTGGAACCCGCACGGGCTCATCGCCATCCTCGCCGCGATGTTCGTGGTGCTGCTGCTCTCTACCTGGTGGCGCGCCGATAAAGCGCCGCGGACACCAGCCAGCTCAACGCAAACAGCGCAATGATGGAGTAGTCGAGACTGGCATCAGCTTGCGAGTGGCATTGTCGATAGCCGCAATGTGATCGGCGTCGACCGCGTGACGGAGGCCGAACCCAGCATCTCGATTTTGGCGCGCAATCCCGGCGGCGCGTCGTCGAAGACGCAGATGAAGCGACCGATCACGCGGCAAGCCCCCCACTCTCGACAATAAAGCCGGCGATGTCGGCCACGCCTTTGTTCTCCTTGAGGTTGGTGAAAATAAACGGCCGCGCGCCGCGCATCTTCTTGGCGTCGCGGTCCATCACGTCGAGGCTGGCGCCGACCAGCGGCGCCAAATCGATCTTGTTGATGATGAGGAGGTCGGAGCGCGTGATGCCGGGCCCGCCCTTGCGCGGAATCTTGTCGCCGGCCGCGACGTCGATGACATAGAGCGTGATGTCGGCCAGTTCCGGGCTGAACGTCGCCGCCAGATTGTCGCCGCCGGATTCGATGAACACCAGGTCGAGGTCGGGAAAGCGACGGTTGATGTCGGCGACGGCGGCAAGGTTGATCGACGCGTCTTCGCGGATGGCGGTGTGCGGGCAGCCGCCGGTCTCGACGCCGACGATACGGTCGTTCGCCAGCGCGCCGGAGCGCATCAGGAACTCGGCGTCTTCCTTGGTGTAGATGTCGTTGGTGACGACAGCGATGTTGTAGCGGTCGCGCATCGACTTGCAGAGACGGTCAACCAGCGCCGTCTTGCCGGAGCCGACGGGGCCGCCGACGCCGACGCGCAGCGGGCCATTGGGGGAAGCGCTCATGAGCGGAACAGCCTCGTATATTGGGTTTCGTGTTTCATCGAGCACCAGTCGATCGTCGGCGATGCGGTGCCGATCTCGTCGAGCGGCGTACCGCGCGCCGTACCTGCTGCCGCTGCGACCGCCGGTTCGAGCGCGGCGAGGGCGCGCTGGCCGTCGGTCTGGCCGAGCGGAATGAGGCGGACCCCGGCGGAGACGAGATTGGCGGCGAAGGCATGGAGATAAGCGATGAGCATTTCGTCGAGCGGGATGCCGTGCGCGCGCGCCGCGACGCCGACCGCGACCGGAAACGCGACCGCGCCGCGTCGGCGCAGCGCCAGTTCCTCGAGCGCGGGATGCGGCCAAGCGGCGCGGGTGGCCGCGAGAAACGCCGCGCCTTGCGCGCGCGATTCCAGCGCCATCTCCGCACTCCCCCGCCAGGCGTCGGCCAATTCCGCGACATCCTCACCGCGCCACGACGCCGCGAGCAGCGCCGCATCGGTGAGGCCCGCGCCATGCTGGACCGCGTGCCCGATCCAATCGACCAGCGTGACGCGGTCGCGCACCAGCCCCGCCTCGACCGCATATTCGACGCCGTGGCTGTAGCTGTAGGCACCCACCGGATAGCTCGGCGACAGCCACGTCATCAGCCGGTACAGCGCGGCGTCAGTGGTCATGGTCGTGCCCGTCGCCGTGATGATGATGGTGGTCGCCGTGCTCGTGATCGTGATGCGAATGCGGCTTGCCGTCCGGATCGTGGCCGTAGCCCGGCATGTGCCCGTCATAGGCGCCGCCTTCGGGCGAGAACGGCGCCATCACGCGACGCACATGCGCGCCGAGACCCGCGAGCATGTCGGCGATCACCGAATCCTCACGGATCAGGATGCGCTCGCGCTCGATCTGCGCCTGCAAATGCCGGTTGCCGATATGCCAGGCGAGCCGCGCCAATTGCGCCGCGTCGTGCGCCGTCACTTCCATCAGCGCCTCCGGCGCCGCGCGCACGGCAAGCCAGCCGCCATCGTCCAGCGCCAGCCCGTCGCCGTCCGCCAGCACCGTGGCCTCGGCGAGATCGAGCAGGAAATCGGCGCCGTCGTCACTCCTGAGCCTGATGCGGCGGCGATGCCGGTCGTCGAAAGCGAGCGTGACGCTGCCCCGCGCGTCGCGTGCGGGCCAATGCCCCGCTTTCTCGCATCGCGTGGCCCGGCGCATCAGAACAGGAAATACCGCTGCGCCATCGGCAGCACCGTGGCGGGCTCGCAGGTCAACAGCATGCCGTCGGCTCGCACCTCGTAGGTCTCGGGATCGACCTCGATCTTCGGCAGCGCGTCGTTATGGATCATGCTGCGTTTGTTGATGCCGCTGCGGGTGTTGGCAACCGGCAGCAGGGGCCGCACCGAACCGAGCCGCTTCGCCAATCCCGCATCCGCCGCCGCCTTCGAGACGAACGTCACCGACGACGAGGCGACGGCGCGGCCGAACGCCGCGAACATGGGGCGGTAATGCACCGGCTGCGGCGTCGGAATCGAGGCGTTGGGATCGCCCATCGGCGCCGCGGCGATGCTGCCGCCTTTCAGCACCAGGTCGGGCTTTACGCCGAAAAACGCCGGCGACCACAGGACCAGATCGGCGAGCTTGCCCTTCTCCACCGAGCCGACATGCGTTGCGATGCCCTGCGCGATGGCGGGGTTGATGGTGTATTTCGCGATGTAGCGACGCACCCGGTAATTGTCGTTGTCGCCGGTTTCGCCGTCGAGCGAGCCGCGCTGGCGCTTCATTTTGTCGGCCGTCTGCCAACACCGGATGATGACCTCGCCGACGCGCCCCATCGCCTGACTGTCGGACGAGAACATCGAGATAGCGCCGAGATCGTGGAGGATATCCTCGGCGGCGATGGTCTCGCGGCGGATGCGGCTTTCCGCGAAGGCGACGTCCTCGACGATTTTCGGGTCGAGATGGTGGCACACCATCAGCATGTCGAGATGTTCGTCGAGCGTGTTGACCGTGTAGGGCCGCGTCGGGTTGGTCGATGACGGCAGCACGTTCAACTCGCCCACCACCTTGATGATGTCGGGCGCGTGGCCGCCGCCCGCGCCTTCCGTGTGGAAGGCATGGATGGTGCGACCCTTGAAGGCGGCGATCGTGTTTTCGACAAAGCCGCTTTCGTTGAGCGTGTCGGTGTGGATCGCGACCGGCACGTCGTAGCGGTCACCGACGGTCAGGCAGTTGTCGATGGCGGCGGGCGTGGTGCCCCAATCCTCGTGCAGCTTCATGCCGCAGGCGCCGCCCTCAATCTGCTCGACGAGTGCATCGGGCAGCGTGGCGTTGCCCTTGGCGAAGAAACCGAGATTCATCGGGAAGGCTTCCGACGCCTCGATCATGCGCGCCAGATGCCAAGGCCCCGGCGTGCACGTGGTCGCCGCCGTGCCCGACGCCGGGCCGGTGCCGCCGCCCAGCATCGTCGTCACGCCGGAATAGAGCGCTTCGTCGATCTGCTGCGGCGAGATGAAATGGATATGCGCGTCGATGCCGCCGGCGGTGACGATCTTGCCCTCGCCGGCAATGGCTTCGGTCCCGGGGCCGACGATGATGTCCACGCCCGGCTGCACGTCGGGATTGCCGGCCTTGCCGATGCCGGCGATGCGCCCGTCCTTGAGGCCGATATCGGCCTTCACGATGCCCCAATGATCGACGATCAGCGCGTTGGTGATGACGGTGTCGACCGCGCCCTGCACGCGCGTCGCCTGGCTCTGGCCCATGCCGTCGCGGATCACCTTGCCGCCGCCGAACTTCACTTCCTCGCCGTAAATCGCGCGGTCCTCCTCGACCTCGATGAACAGATCCGTGTCGGCAAGGCGCACCTTGTCGCCGACCGTGGGGCCGAACATGTCGGCGTACAGCGCGCGGGAGATGCGCGTGCTCATAGCGCGCCTCCGATCTTGGCGTTGAAGCCGAAGACGTTGCGCGCGCCGTCATAGGCGACGAGGCGCACCGAGCGCGTCTGGCCCGGCTCGAACCGCGTCGCGGTGCCGGCGGGAATATCGAGCCGGAAGCCGCGCGCCTTGGCGCGATCGAATTTCAACGCCTCGTTGGTCTCGAAGAAATGATAATGCGAACCGACCTGAATCGGCCGATCGCCGGTATTGGCGACCTCCAGTGTCACGGTGACGCGGCCGGCGTTCAGCTCGATGTCGCCGCTCTGGGCGATGATTTCTCCAGGAATCATAGTCAGCGTATCGGCTGGTGGACGGTGACGAGCTTGGTGCCGTCGGGGAAGGTCGCTTCGACCTGGATGTCGTGGATCATTTCGGCTATGCCTTCCATGACTTGGTCGCGGCGCAGCACGCCCGCACCGTCGCGCATCAATTCGGCGACACTGCGCCCGTCGCGCGCGCCTTCGACGACATAGTCGGTGATCAGCGCGATGGCTTCGGGGTGGTTGAGCTTGACGCCGCGCTCAAGCCGGCGGCGCGCGACATTGGCCGCCATCGCGACCAGCAGTTTATCTTTTTCCCGTGGCGTCAGATTCATTCTCTCCCCCTAGACATTCCAGATGCGCGGCGGACGCGGCGCCAGTCCCGCCGCCGCCTGGCGCAATGCGCCGACATAGGCGGCGAGCGCGGTGCGCGTCGCGACGGCCGCGCCGAAAAAGCGCGCCAGCAACAGCCCATTCACGAGCGTCGCACCGGCGCGGCACGATGCTGCATTGGTTGCCGTGCGCGCTAATTCGAGGTGGCGGGCGGCGTCGGCGCCGATATAAAGCGCCGTCGCGAACGCCTCCGCCCCACCGAAGCCGGCGGGCCGGTCGATCGCGCCTTCGTCCAGCCGCATGGCGTCGAACCAGGCGAGCGCGCCGCCGCGCTCGATCCGCCAGCGCTCGGCGAGCAAGCCGCCGGTCCAGCGCTCGCCGCGGGCGATGCGGCCGAACACCAGCGTCTCGGCCGCCAGCAGGCGGCCGGTATCGGCGACGCGCGCCGTGATCGCCCGGTGCAAGCGCGATCCGGCGAACAGGATCGTTTCCTGCGGCAGCCATTCGAGCCATGCGCCGTCGGCGACGTCGAGTTCGGCCGTCACGCTGCAATCGGTGCCGAGCGAGCGATAGATTTTTTCCGCCGCCGCGCCGGTGACGGTCGCGGCCGATGCCGCATCCGCCGATACCTGTATCGAGATGCGGTCGCCGCCGGTCAGGCCGCCCGCGGTATTGAGCAACATCGTCAGCGCCGGTTCGCCCGCCTCGGCGTGCGGAAATTCGGCCCGGCATGGATTACGCTGATAGAGGTGCGAGACGACGCTCAAGCCGCCGCGCCGCGCGAAACCGATTTCGACCGCGCCGTCGCCGCGCTGATGCGGGGCCGATGCGATGTCGCTCCGTTCGTGCGGAACCTCATACCGTGAGGTAGCGGCGGACGTCATTCTCCACCATGTCGCTTGCCTGACCGGACAATACTACCTCGCCGCGTTCCATGACCACATAGCGGTCGGCAAGCGCCTGGGCGAACTCGAAATACTGTTCGACCAGCAGGATTGCCATGGTGCCGCGCCGCGCCAGCTCGCGGATCACCCGCTCGATGTCCTTGATGATCGAAGGCTGGATGCCTTCGGTCGGTTCGTCCAGGATTAGCAATCGCGGCCGCGTCACCAGAGCGCGTGCGATGGCAAGCTGCTGTTGTTGCCCGCCGGACAGATCGCCGCCGCGACGCCCGAGCATTTCCTTGAGTACCGGGAACAACGCATAAATCTCCTCCGGGATCGAGCGCTTGCCACGCGGCAGCGGCGCGAGTCCGGTTTGGAGATTTTCGAGCACCGTGAGGCGCGGAAAAATCTCGCGGCCTTGCGGCACCAGCGCGAGGCCGCGCCGCGCGCGCTCGTGCGGCTTGAGCGCCGAAATGTCAGCGCCCTCCCACATGATCTTGCCGGCGCGGATCGGTTGCAGCCCAATCACCGCGCGCATGAGGCTGGTCTTGCCGACGCCGTTCCGGCCGAGCACGCAGGTGATGCTGCCCGGCTCGGCGGTGACGCTGACATCACGCAAGATGTGGCTGGCGCCGTAATAGAGCTGGATTTTTTCGACCGCGAGCATAACTCAGCGCCCGAGATAGACGTCGATGACGTCCTGGTGATTCTGCACGAAATCGATGGAGCCGTCGGCAAGCACCGAGCCGTCGTGCAGCACTGTGACGCGCGAGGCGAGGCTGCGCACGAATTCCATGTCGTGCTCGACCACCACTACCGTGTGGTCGCCGGCGAGAGAGCGCACCAGCTCGGCCGTCGCTTCGGTCTCGCGGTCGGTCATGCCGGCGACTGGCTCGTCGAGCAGCAACAAGCGCGCATCCTGGATCAGCAGCATGCCGATCTCGAGCCATTGTTTCTGGCCGTGGCTCAGGGCGCCGGCCAGAACCTGCTCGCGGCCGGACAAGCCGATGCGGCTGATCATGGCGTCGATCTCGTCGCGTGCCGCCGCATCGAGACGCGCGAACAAGGTGCGGGTGATGCCGCGCACCGTCTTCCGCGCCAGCTCCAGATTGGCGAACACCGGGAGATTTTCGAACACGGTCGGCTTCTGAAACTTGCGGCCGATGCCCAGATTGGCGATCGCCGCTTCGTCGAGCCGGGTCAGATCGTACTTGCCGTCGTCAAACATGACTTTGCCGTCGTCGGGCCGGGTCTTGCCCGTGACGACGTCCATCATCGTTGTCTTGCCGGCGCCGTTGGGGCCGATGATGCAGCGTAGCTCGCCGCGGTCGATGACGAAGGACAGCGCGTTCAGCGCCTTGAACCCGTCGAAGCTCACCGTGACGCCGTCGAGATAAAGGATCGACGCCGAGAATTCGGCCGACACGGTTGCCCTCGAGGCTTCGACCGTCATGGCGCCACCTTTTCGTCGGCGAGATTTTCGGCGGGCGGGCGGCGATGCACGCCGCGCCACTCGCCGGCGAGGCCGACAATCCCCTTGGGAAAAACCAGCGTCACCAGAATAAAGATCGCGCCGAGGAAATAGAGCCACGCCTCGGGCACCGAGCCGGTGAGATACGTCTTGGCGAAATTGATCGCGACCGCGCCGATCGCCGCGCCGACCAGCGTGCCGCGCCCGCCGACCGCAACCCAGATCGCGATCTCGATGGAATTGGCGGGCGAGAATTCGCTCGGGTTGATGATGCCGACCTGCGGCACATAGAGCGCGCCCGCGATGCCCGCGAGCACCGCGGACAGGGTGAAGACGAAGACTTGGGCATGCGCGACGTTGTACCCGAGGAAGCGGACCCGGCTTTGTGCGTCGCGCACCGCCAGGAGCAACCGCCCCAGCTTCGACGTCACGACGTAACGGCACACGAGAAAGCCGAGGCCGAGCGCGATCACCGACGCGATGTAGAGGCCGCGATGCATCGCGCCGCTCTGCAACGGCATGCCGAGCAAATCCTTGAAATCGGTCATGCCGTTATTGCCGCCGAACCCCATGTCATTGCGGAAAAACGCCAGCCACAGCGCATAGGTCAGCGCCTGGGTGATGATCGAGAGATAGACGCCGGTGACGCGCGACCGGAACGCCAGCCAGCCGAATACGAAAGCGAGAACGCCCGGCACGAGCACGATCATCAGCGCGGCGAAGGCGAAATGATCGAAGCCGTACCAGTACCACGGCAGTTCCTTCCAGTTCAGGAACACCATGAAGTCCGGCAGGATCGGATTCTGATAGACGCCGCGCGTGCCGATCTGGCGCATCAGATACATGCCCATCGCGTAGCCGCCGAGCGCGAAGAACGCGCCGTGGCCCAGCGACAGGATGCCGGCATAGCCCCACACCAGGTCGAGCGCGAGCGCGAGCAGCGCGTAGCACGCATACTTGCCGAACAGCGGCACCAGATAGTCGGCGAGATGCGCCGGCGAGTCCGACGGCAGTATGTTCAAGAACGGCACGCCGACGATCAAAATCAATCCGACGCCGAGAAACGCGATCCAGCCATTGCGGTCGAATAGACGTGTCTTCGTCATCGTCAATTCTCGGCGGCGCGGCCGCGCAGCGCGAACAGGCCGCGCGGTCGGCGCTGGATGAACAGGATAATCGCGATCAGCACCACGACCTTGCCCAGCACAGCGCCGGAGACGGGCTCGAGCAGTTTGTTGACGATCCCGAGGCTCATCGCGCCGGCGAGCGTGCCGAACAAGCTGCCGACGCCGCCGAACACGACGACCATGAAACTGTCGACGATGTAGATCGTGCCGAGATTGGGGCTGACATTGCCGATTTGCGACAACGCGACGCCAGCCATGCCGGCAATGCCCGAGCCGAGGCCGAACGTCAGCGCGTCGATCCGCGCGGTCGGAATCCCCATCGCCGCGGCCATGTCACGGTTCTGCGTCACGGCGCGCATGTGCAACCCAAAGCTGGTGCGCTTCAGCACCAGGCCGAGCACGCCCAGCACGACGAAGCAAAACACCAGAATGGCCAGCCGGTTGTAGGTGATGAACGCGCCGCCGATCAGCTCGAACCCGCCGGTCATCCAGCTCGGGTTGGCGACGGCTTTGTTCGGCGCGCCGAAGATCGTGCGGACGAGTTGTTGCAGGATGAGGCTGACGCCCCAGGTCGCCAGCAGCGTCTCGAGCGGCCGCGCATAGAGGAAACGGATGACGCTGCGCTCCAAGGCGATGCCGAGCGCGCCGGTCACCAAAAACGCCACCGGCAGCGACGCGACGAGATAGACATCGAGCCAACCCGGCGGGAGATAGCCGACGAATATTTGCTGCACGACATACGTGGCGTAGGCGCCGAGCATGATCATTTCGCCGTGCGCCATGTTGATGACGCCCATGACGCCGAACGTGATCGATAGGCCGATCGCGGCGAGCAATAGGATCGAGCCGAGCGACAGGCCTTCGAACAACGTCATGCCGATGCGGACGAGCTGGAGCCGCTGGGAAATCGCGCCGATCGCATGCTCGTCGGCCTTGCGGACCTCCGGATCGAGGTCGGGACTGTCGCGCAGCGCCGACAGGACATTAAAAATAGCGGGATCGGTCGATCCCGCCAGTTCCGCGATGGCGTCGAGCTGGGCCTTTTTGTCGGGCGAATTGAGACGCGCGCCGGCCAGCGCCAGAGTCATGTCCTGCCTGATCTCGGAATCCGTCTCGGCGGCCATCGCCTTTTGCAGCGCAGGTACACTGGCAGCGGACGGATGCTTGACGAGATCGAGCGCGGCCGCGAGCCGGTCGGCGCGCCTGCCGCTGAACAGATTGAGCGCGCCCAGCGCCGCGTCGATCACGCCGCGAACACGATTGTTCACCACGATCTGGTCGATGTCGTCCGACGTCGCGGTGCCAATTTTCTCGCCACCGAGCGGCTCGAATATCGTGAAACTATCGCCGTCCGGTTCGGCGCGGACGACCTTTTTGTCCTTCGCGACATAGAGTTCGCCGCCTTCCAGCGCCTTGAGAATTTTAACGACGCGCGGATCGGGGGTCGCGGCCAACTCGCCGACCGCGGCGATCTTGGCGTCAAAATCGTCGGCGCCGAGTTGCTGCACCGAAGCCGAGAGTTTGGCGTCGTCGGCCGCGGCAAAAGCCATCGGACCCGCGAACGTCAACGCCACCAGCGCAACGAGGATGGGGCGCAGCCGACGAATCATCGCTTCAGCACCGTGCGAAAAGGGCGGAGCGAACCGGCCCTCTTGCGAGGGCCGGCCCGAACCGTCGGTTGTTATTCGTAGGTCTTGTAGGTCGGCGAGGTGCAGCTTTCGCACACCCAGGGGAATTCCCAGTTCGCGACCTTGCCCTTGTCCTCGGCGAGATATTTCGACGCCCAGGCTTCACCCGGCACCGGCTTCGGCGTCTTCCACACGACGTTGAACTGGCCGTCGGGGCGGATTTCGCCGATCAGCACCGGCTTGGTCAGATGATGGTTCGGCAACATCTCGGCCCAGCTTCCGGTGAGGTTCCGGACGCGCTGGCCGATCATCGCCTGGCGCACCGCGTCGACGTCGGTGGTGCCGGCTTGCAGCACCGCCTGCGTCCACATCTTGAAGCCGATATAGTGCGCTTCCATCGGGTCGTTGGTGGTGCGCTTGTCGTTCTTGATGAAAGCATGCCACTGCTTGATGAAGGCCGTGTTCTGCGGCGTCTTCACCGACTCGAAATAGTTCCAGGCGGCGAGGTGGCCGACCAGGTTCTTGGTGTCCATGCCGGACAGTTCTTCCTCGCCGACCGAGAACGCGACGACCGGGATGTCGGTCGCCTTGATGCCTTCGTTCGCGAGTTCCTTATAGAACGGCACGTTGGCGTCGCCGTTGATGGTCGAGACCACCGCGGTCTTCTTGCCGGCCGAGGCGAACTTCTTGATCGCCGCGACTTCGGTCTGCCAGTCGGAGAAACCGAACGGGGTGTAGTTCTCCATGATGTCGGCGTCGGACACGCCTTTGAGATGCAGGAAGGCGCGCAGGATCTTGTTGGTCGTGCGCGGATAGACGTAGTCGGTGCCTTCGAGCACCCAGCGCTTCGCCGAGCCGCCTTCCTTGCTCATCAGATATTCGACGGCAGGAATCGCCTGCTGGTTCGGCGCCGCGCCGGTATAGAACACGCCCTTCTGCGATTCCTCGCCCTCGTACTGGACGGGATAGAACAGCAGCCCGTTATCCTTGGCGAACACCGGCAGCACCGATTTGCGCGACACCGAGGTCCAGCAGCCAAACACTGCCGCGACCTTGTCCTTCTCGAGGAGCTCAGCCGCCTTTTCGGCAAACAGCGGCCAGTTGGACGCGGGATCGACGACCACCGCCTCGACCTTCTTGCCGAGCAACCCGCCCTTGGAATTGATGTCGGCCACCATCATCAGGATGGTGTCCTTCAGCGTGGTTTCGGAAATCGCCATCGTGCCCGACAGCGAATGGAGGACGCCGACTTTGATCGTGTCTTCCGCCTGCGCCGGCCCCCACGCCGATGCCGCCAATGCGACTGTGAACGCGAACGCCCCCAATTTTGCCTTTGTCGTCATGTGCCAACCTCTCCGTCTCAGACGCGCCATGCGCCTCGGCGGGAGTTCAGCAAAATCCGGGCCAGCGTCGGTTCCGCGCCGGCAGCAATCGGCTCAAAAATTGAGCAAGGCCGTGCGCGCTCAAATTATCGGCACGGTTCGAGGCAGGCTGACTATTTCCTGGGCGAATCCCGGTCGAGCAGCGTCTGCAAGTGATGCGACAGGCGGCGCAGCAAGTGGGTCAGCGTGTCGCGCTCCGCCGGCGTCAGGTCGGAAACCATTTCGGCGTGATGCGCCATGATGCCGTGGCGCATCGAATCGAGTTTGCGCACGCCCTTCTTGGTGATGAACAAGGCGGTGGTGCGCTTGTCGCCGCGCGGGGCCTCGCGCACGATCAGCCCGTCCGCTTCGAGCCCGTTGATCACCTTGGTGAAGTTGGGGCGCTTGATCATCAACGCGTCGGCCAGCACGCCGTGACGGATGCCGGGGTTGGCGTGGATCGCCCCGAGCGTGCTCAGCGCGCCGATGCTGAGACCGGAATTGTCGAAGCGGCGATAGAAGAGCTGGAAGCTTTGGAGCTGGACGATACGGACGAGGAAGCCCACCGACTCCGCGAGCGGCGGCATTTCCTCGAAGCCGGCCTCGCCGTCCCACACGGTTTGCGACTTGTCGCCAGTTTTCCGGCGTGCTGCGGTCTTCGACGCCGCGACGTCTACGCTTGTTGCCATGTTTCGGTCATCCCTCGCGGGGCGCAGCTTACAAGGTTCGCGCCGGGCCGCAACCTCAGAGCGCGAGGCCGCGCGCCATCATCGCCGCCGCCAGCGGAATCAGGGCGAAGACACAGAGTTCCGCGACAACAAAAGAGCGGATACGGCGGAACCGCTCGGGTGCGAGATCGGCGTCGCGGCCGGCCGCCGACCGCCGCGTCGCGATAAAGGCGAAGGTCGGCGGCAGCGACAACAGACCGACGACGACGAACAGCGCCATCTTGATCCAGAACATCTCGCTGTCGCGATAGAAAGCGACGCCCTTGGCGAAGAAATAGACCCGCAACAGGCCGGTGACGATGATCGCGACCACCGCGACGAGATAGAACAGGTCGAGCCGCGGCAAGAGGCGCACAATGCGCGCATCCATGTGTTGCCGGAACAGAGCCAGCTCCGCGACCAGCAGCGCCAGCGTGCAGAAGATGCTGAGATAATGCGCGTAGGCCGCGATCGCCTGACTCAGCATCGCCGCTTCCTTACGCCAGCGCCTTGCGCGCTTCGCGATATTCCGCTTCGAGCCGCGACACCAGCGTCGCGACGGCGGGGGCGTCGTCGATGCTGCCGACGCCCTGCCCCGCGCCCCAAATGTCGCGCCACGCCTTGGCCGGACGCTCGGTCGCGAAGCTCATCGTGCTCTTGTCGGCGCCCGGCAGATTCTCGGGATCGAGGCCGGCGCGCGTCACGCTCGGCTTCAAATAATTGCCGAGGATGCCGCTGAACAAACTCGTGTAAACAATGTCGGACGCGGCGGTGTCGACGATCATCTGCTTGTAGCCCTGCGGCGCATTGGCCTCTTCGGTCGCGATGAACCTCGTGCCCATATAAGCGAGATCGGCGCCGACCGCCTGCGCCGCGAGGATCGAGCGGCCGGTCGCGATCGATCCCGAGAGAATGATCGTGCCGGGAAAAAACCGCTTCACCTCCGGCACCAGCGCGAACGGCGACAACATGCCGGCATGGCCGCCGGCGCCGGCGCACACCAGGATCAACCCGTCGACGCCCATCTCGGCGGCCTTCCGCGCGTGGCGGATCGAGATCACATCGTGGAACACGACGCCGCCATAGGAATGAACCGCCTTCACCACATCGGCCGGCGGGCGCAGCGACGTTATGATGATCGGCACGCGTTGGCGCACGCAGATTTCGACATCGTGCTCGAGCCGGTCGTTCGAGGCGTGGCAGATCTGGTTGACCGCGAACGGCGCGACCTTGGCGTCGGGATGCTTCGCCTGATACGCGGCGAGCGCTTCCTTGATTTCGACGAGCCACTCCTCGAGCTGTTCCTTGGGGCGCGCGTTGAGCGCCGGGAACGAGCCGACGATGCCCGAAGTGCATTGCGCGATCACCAGTTTGGGCACCGAGACGATAAACATCGGCGCGCCGATCGCCGGCAGCCTTAAACGATTTTGCAACAAACTCGGCAGCGCCATTATTTCCCCCTCGATCAGCCCGCGGCCCCGGCGGGACGCGGGATATTCCGCCGAACGCGCTTGGGATACCAGATCGAAAACCACACCGCAGCGACGAACGCGGCGACCGACACGACGATTTCGGCGACCAGCGGCACCGACGGCAGCCAGATCGCGGCCGCATCGCATGCCGCCGCCACCAGAAACGCGCCGAGCCACGCGGCGGTGATGAGATCGTTGGTGCGCAGAAAGATCGGGTGGTTCCAGAATTGCTGCGGCACCTGCTCCTTGGCGTATTGCAGCGTGAACGGCCGGCGGATGACCAGCGAGACGAGCACGATCAACGCCAAGCCGCCATCGACGGCGAGCCGCACACCGGCGATGCTCCAATCGGGCCGCGCCACGAGCGTGTAGAGCGTCAGCACGCCGAACAGGACCAGGCTGCCGATTTCCAGAATCTTGATCGAGCCGCCGCGCAGCGCGACGCGGCCCATCAGGATCGCCGACACGAGCGTCGCGCCGGCCAGCGCCACCAGCGGCGTCGATAGGCGCATCAGCACAAAAAACAGAATGAACGGGGCGAGACCCAGCAGGATGCTCATCGCTCGATCCTATCCGGCGCGCCAGTTGCCGTGAAAGCCGAACGGCACGCGATGCGACAGTTCGGCGAGGGCGACCGGCCCCTTGTCGAGCGCGGCCGCGTCGAACACCGCGAGGTCGCTGCGCTTGTCGGCGGCGCGCCACACCGTCGCCAAGAGCCAGCCGTCGCCTTCCGGCGACTTGGCGCCGCGCGGCACGAACACCGGCTCCGAGGTGACGTCGCCTTCGGGCAACCGATAGAGACTGCGCTTGCCGGTCGCGACATCGAGATGCGCGATGGTGTCGAAGCCCTGCACCACGTCGTTGGTGCCGTGCGCCGCGTAATAGGCATGGCGATACGGCAAGCCGGCGAAGCGTTCGTCGTGGCGCGGAAAGTCGGCGGAGAGATCGTCGATCTGCGTCTGGGCGAAGCGGTCGCTGTTGGCGGCGAGGTCGAAGGTCCAGCGCGTCAGCCGCGCGATCGCCTTCTTAGGGTCGCCGGGCTTGCCATCGGGATCGGGGAACAGCGGCGCCGCTTCGTATTGCATCACGTCGGCAATCAGTTTCGGGCCGTCCTCCCAAGCGTTCATATAGTGGAACACATAGCAGGGATCGCATCTGAACCAGCGCATCGATGCGATCGGCTCGCCGCGCTTCAAGACGCCGACATGGCCGCCCTGCGCCGGCTCCCAGGCATAAGCGGGCTTGCCGGACATGGCGCGCTCGAGACTGCCGGTCAGCGGCAGGATCGGGAACAGCACGTAATTCCGGGTGACGAGAAAATCGTGCACCATCGCCGAATAGGGCGCCTCGAACCTGTCGAGCCGCGTGATCTTGCCGGTTTTGTCGGCGACGCCGTAGAGCATCGTCTTGGCGAAAAACCCGCCGACCGAATAGGCGAAAAACACCATCTCGCCGGTTTCGGGATCGAGCTTCGGATGCGCGGTGACCTTGCCGCCCTTGAGGGCGCCGGCGAAATCCCACGCGCCTTGTGTCGCCAATGTCGCGGAGTCGAGCGCGACCGGCAGATGCGCTTCTTCAAGTGCCAGGAGCTTGCCGGCGTGCCAGACGATATTGGTGTTGGCGACGCCGCCCGATTCCTTCCCGGCGACCGACGGGTCGGTGGTCATGGGGTTGCCCCAGGAACCGAACAGCGCGCGATGCGCGTCGTGCTCCATTTGCCATTTCGGCGTGCGGACCCAGCGGTTGCGATACGACACGCGCCCATCCTCGACATGGAAGGCGTGGATCATGCCGTCGCCGATGAACCAGTGATGGTTGGCGTCGCGTGGCGCGAATTGCGGGTTCGGCCCGTTGCGATAGAGCGTGCCGCGCAGCGCCGATGGCATGTCGCCGCGCACCGGCACATTGTCGGCATCGGCCTCGAACGAGATCGGCGCAAAATTTCCTTTGAACCAAGGGCTGTCGGGAAATTGCTGAGTCATGACGCTCTCCTCTGTTCGAGCCGGTTGACCGCTTGCGCGCCGCGCGCCAGGAGGCTCATCGCGGTGCGGTGCACGGTCGCAAAATCGGACTTGGGCTGAAGCTTGCCGGCGAGATGCAGCACGATCAGCCCGTGCACCGTCGCCCAAAAAATCTGGCCGAGCATTTCGGGATCGCCGGCCAGAAACCCGCCCGCCACCAGCGCCTCCATATACCCCGTCATGGTCGCCCGCGCACGTTTGCCGGCGCGCTCGAGTTCGGGAAAGCGCCCGTCGTCCTGCTGCGCCAAGTCGAACATGAGCCGGTACGCGGCAGGTTTGGAAAAAGCGAAATCGAGATAGGCGCGGCCGACCGCGTCGGCGCGCACCGCGGCGTTGCCCGGAGTCAGCGCCGCCTGTTCGAGCGCGGCGGCGAAATCGTCGAAGGCGTTGGCGCGCACCGCCGCGAGGATCGACTCCTTGTCCTGGAAATAGCGGTACGGCGTCATCGCGCTGACCCCGAGCTCGCGCGCCAGCTCGCGCATGGTCACGCCTTGCGGCCCGCGCTCGGCGAACAGCCGCTCCGCCGCGTCGCATAAGCGGCGGCGGAATTCCTCGACCTCATCGGGCGACAGGTTTCGCGGCATAATTTACATGGTATATTTACATTGTAATCGTCGTCAATTAGCTTCGTATCGGGTTTGAATTGGCTTCGAATTGGGTTCGTTTTGGCTTCGTTTTTTGCCAAAACCCCTTTGTTATCAATGACGATTGGGTTCGTTTCGCAAAAATAGTTTTGTGGTCGCCTTCTGGTTGGTTGATAACGCTCAACACATAATATGTACGCTGAACGCGTATTTTCAATAGGCCGGCCCAAAATTTTCTGACCTCGCGCAAGAGCGCTTTCGCCATCTCGGGCCGCGCCTTAAGGTTTGCGCCAGCAAAGGGGGATTTCATGATTGTTCGCACCTTGGCGCTCGCCGCCATCGCCGCTGCGTTCGTCGCCGGGGCGCCGGCCTGGGCGGACGATTTCAGCGACCATCTCGACAAGGCGCGCAGCGCCTACGCGGCGCACGATCTGCGCGGCGCGCAGCGGGAGCTTGGCGACGCCGAAGGCCTGATCCGCCAGCTCCGCCTCAAGCAATGGAAAGTCGTGCTGCCCGACGCGCTCGACGGCTGGAAGGCCGAGAATGTCGAAGGCACCGCCGCGGCGATGGCGATGCTGGGCGGCGGCGTCAGCGTGTCGCGCCGCTATCGCAAGGACGGCGCCTCGGTGAATATCGAGATCATCGCGGACTCGCCGATCGTGGCGTCGGTCTCCGGCGTCATCAAGATGCTGACCGCGGTCGGCGCCGAAACCATGACGGTTGCCGGCCACACCGTGGTCTATCGCAAGGAAGACCATTCGATGATGGCGATCGTCGCCGACAAAGCGCTGATCACGGTCAAAGGCAGCAGCGCCAGCGAGGACGATCTCAAATCCTATTTCAAGGCCATCAACATCGCCGAGATCGAAAAACTGCTGAAATAGCGCGGCGTCAGGATTTAACCACCAAGACACCAAGGCACCAAGGTTTCGTCATTGGTGATACCCCGCTTGCTGATTTGGCTTTTGCGCGCGTAGCGCGCAGATAATTTTCTTGGTGTCTTTGTGCCTTGGTGGTTCAAAATTTTTGTCACGGCGCGGCGAGGAACTGTCGCACCCATTTGAGGTCGCCGCCCATCGCGACCTCGACGGACGAGCGCGGGTCGGGCACCAGCGTGGTCTTGCCGCGCCGCGCTCCCGTCGTCTCCACGGTGACGCGGCCCGGCACGCGATAAAACCGCTCCGGCCGCCACGCCGCCAGCACCGCGATGGCGTCGTGCGGGAAGCAGCCGTCGAGCCCTTCCCACGCGATGTAATGATCCATGTAGGCCATGTGCGATTCGACCAGTAGCCGCACGACGCGCGAGCGGTTGGTCTTGAGATAGGACCGCACCGTCGCGCGCGTCAGAACGATCTTGCGACACAGATCGAGCGGCACGAACGTCACCGGTACACCGAGCGCCAGCACGCGGCGCAACGCCAGCGGGTCCGAATAGGCGTTGAACTCGGCGTGGGGCGTGATGTTGCCGGGATCGAAGAACGCGCCCGACATCAGCACGATGCGCGTCACATTCTTTTTGCCGTATCGCGCCACGAGATACGGAATGTTGGTCGCGGGGCCGATGCCGATGATGGTCACCCGCCCCTGCCCGACCGGCAGCGCGTCGAGCGGTTTCACCTCCGTCGCCGCGATCCGTTTCAGCAAGCGCTTGCCGAGCGTCTTGGCGGCGCCCCCAAGCCCGTCCTCGCCATGGACATGGCCGGCGCCGGCGCGATGCCCGTCGAGAGCGCGGTCGGCGCCGGCGACGACATCGAACCGAGCGTCCGGCATCAGCGCGCGAAACACGAGTGCGTTACGGGTTGCGGTCTCGACAGTCACATTGCCCCAGACGGTCGAGACGTTCGTCAGCGACCGGCCCAGCACCCGGTTGGCGTTGTATAGCGCCAGCCCGTCATCGACCCCCATATCGGTGTCGATGTGGTAACGGGGCACGGCGCGGCGTGCCTAGAAGAACAGCAGCGAGAACCGGTCGAGGCCGAACATCGCCTGGCCGTAGGTCAGTTTCGCGACCTCCGGCTCGACCTGGGCGTGACGCGCCGCGATCTCGCTGTCGCGCCACACGCGCTGCAGCGGATTGTTCGGCGTGGCGAAGGCGCTGGCGCCGTTCGCCGTCATCAGCTTGCCGATGGCGTTGCGGCAGAGTTCCGCGATCTGCCCGGTGTCCATGCGGATGCGGGCGCGGGTGACGACGTCGAGCGGCCGGCGTTGCAGCGCGGCGCTGTCGATGTCGGCGCAGGCGCGCGCCGCCAGAAGATGCGCGGCGTCGGTCATCGACTGCGCCTCGGCCACCGCCATCTGCATATGCGGCGCGAGCTTGCCCTCCATGTACTGAGTGTAGGTCACAGGCCGGGTGGCGCGCCGCAACAGGGTGTATTCGATGGCATGCCGTGCGAGGCCGATCTGCACCGCGGCGAGGATCAGGATCGCGACCGGGATGAAGCAGGCGCGGCTGTTCGGCTCCTCGGTGTGCTCGGTGGCGTAATGCTCGCCGCCGAGATCCTCGAGCGGTTGGATGCGGTGATTGGGGATGAAGACCTTGTCGGCGACCAGCGTGGTGCTGACGGTGGCCTTCATGCCGGTGACGTGCCAGGTGTCGCGATGCGTCAGTTCCTTGATCGGGAACAGGCCGAGCTTCAGCACCGGCGAGCCGTCGGGATGCTCGCCGGTCCACAGCGCGAGCGTCGCCCAATCCGCCCAGGCCGAGCCCGAGCAATAGGGCCAGGCGCCGCTGACACGCAGCCCGCCTTCGACCTCTTCGATGCCGCCCTTGGGCGCGAAGATGCTGCCGCAGGCCTTGGCCTTGGGGTTGGCGCCGAAAATCTCCTGCTGAGCCTTCTCGGAGTAGAGCGTGCAGAACCACTCGCAAACATTGGTCAGGCCGAGCACCCAGCCGGCCGAGCCGTCGCCGCGCCCGGTCTCGGCGATCAGCTCGATCAGCGTGCGGATATTGACCGCGGGGCCGCCGAAGCGCTTCGGCACCATGACGTTGAGCAGGCCCGCCTTGTCGAGCGCGCCGATCGCGCGGTCGGTGATCTTGCGCGCGTTCTCCGACGGCTCCGATTCCTCGCGCAGCAGCGGGATCAGTTCGGTGGCGCGCTTCAAAATGGCGAGGTCGGGGCCCGGCGCCCCGGCGAACGGATCGAACACCGGCGGACGCGTCGCGAATTCCTCGGCGGTCATGTCAAATTCCTCCCAATTATTTGTTGGTGCGATTGTCGCGCCTCACAGTCTGTTCGTCCACTGGGACGATTCAGATGCACAAACGTGTTATTCGACGTAGCCTGTCGGCGCTTCCAGGGGAGTGGACGGAATGGCGAAAAAGAAACCGGTCGAACCGCGGGTGATCAAGCCGGCGGACGTTAAAGCGGGCTCGGTCAAAGCCAAGGCACTCGAGGAAATGCCGATCGCGGCCGGCGATCTCGATCAGCACATCGACTGGTCGCGGCCGATTCCGGCACTCGGCCCGATGGCGGTCGATTTCGAGGAGCGGGTCGATTTCCGCCGCCTCCATCGCTATCGCATCGCGCGCACGCGGCAGGCGCTGGCGGCGTCCGGCCTCGGGGCGCTCCTGGTGTTCGACCAGTACAATATCCGCTACATCACCTCGACGGTGATCGGGAACTGGGCGCGCGACAAATTCACCCGCTATGCGCTGTTGCCCGGCACCGGCGAGCCGCATATCTGGGATTTCGGCTCGGCGGCCAAGCATCACCGGATGTTTGCGCCGTGGCTGCACCAGCACAATTGCCATGCCGGCATGCTCGGGCTGCGCGGCGCGGTGCATCCGCGCATCGGGTTGATGAAAAGCGCGGCGGAGGAATTGAAATCGATTCTCGACGAGAACGGCGTCGGCGACATGCCGGTCGGCGTCGACGTGGTCGAGCCGGCGATGCTGTTCGAGTTGCAGCGCGCCGGCATCGACGTCCGCGACGGTCAGCAGATCATGCTCGACGCGCGCGAGATCAAGTCCGGCGACGAGATCGCGCTCCTGAACATGTCGGCGTCGATCGTCGACGGCACCTACCAGACCATCGCCGAGCATCTGAAGCCCGGCATCCGCGAAAACGAGATCGTCGGCCTCGCCAATCACCGGCTCTACGATCTCGGCTCCGACGACGTCGAGGCGATCAACGCGATCTCGGGCGAGCGCTGCTCGCCGCATCCGCATAATTTCACCGACCGGCTGATCCGCCCCGGCGATCAGGCTTTCTTCGACATCATCCAGAGCTTCCAGGGCTATCGCACCTGCTATTACCGTACCTTCAATGTCGGCCGCGCCACCGCGTCTCAGAAGGACGCCTACAAGCGCGCGCGGGAATGGATCGACAAGGCGATCGCGCTGGTGCGGCCCGGCGTGCGCACCGACCAGATCGCCGCGTGCTGGCCCAAGGCGACCGATATCGGCTTCACATCGGAGATGGAGGCGTTCGGGCTGCTGTTCGGGCACGGGCTGGGGCTAGGGCTGCACGAGCGCCCGATCATCTCGCGGCTCAATTCCTTCGACGATCCGCAGGAGATCAAGGAAGGCATGGTGTTCGCGCTCGAAACCTACTGCCCGGCGAGCGACGGCTATTCCGCCGCACGCATCGAGGAAGAGGTCGTGGTGACGCCCAAAGGCGCCAAGGTCATCACGCTCTACCCGGCGGAAGAACTGCCGATCGCGAATCCGTACTAGGACTCAAGAATTGAACCGCCAAGGCGCCAAGGCGCCAAGAAACGAACCCATACCGGCGAAAGCCGGTATCCATGGTCGGGATGGACTCCGGCTTGCGCCGGAGTGGCGCGATGGTTTTAGCGCAAAGAACTTGGCGACTTGGCGTCTTGGCGGTGTAATTTTTTTCGTTCTTCTTTCCATTTCCGCGCCCGCCTTCGCCGCGAACGTGGCGGGCGACTGGTACGGCGAAGGCTATCAACCGCTGTGGCACGAGAACGCGCAGTGGCTTATGCATCTGTCATCTGACGGCGTTTATGCCGTCGAGTTCCGCCAGTACCGCTATTGCCAATTGGTGCTCGACCAGAAGGAGACCGGCACCTGGACGCTGTCGGGCGATTTCCGGACTGTCACCACGCGGGTCAACGGCGCACCGACCCATTACGAGAACGACTATCGTGTCGGCGCTTTGACCGACGCCGAGTTCGACATCACCCACATCAAGACCGGCCAGGCCTATGTCGAAAAACGCGTCGCCGCCGATTTCAAAATGCCCAAACCCGATTGCCCGACAAGCTGAAACGTTTTTTGAACCACCAAGACACCAAAACGCCAAGATCAAATACATAAGCGCGCCATACCGGCGAAAGCCGGTATCCATGGAAAAGTGGACCCCGGCTTCCGCCGGGGTGGCGCGATGCATCGTTCGAAAAGAACTTGGTGTCTCGGCGTCTTGGTGGTGAAAATCAGGAATCCCCGCTTCCACTTCTCCGCCCGCCAAGGGCGGAGCGGGAAATAGAGAGAAAATGAAATGACCAATCTTTCTTCCCATTCCGTCGGCTGGATCGGCACCGGGCATATGGGATTTCCCATGGCCGAGCGGCTCGCCAAGGCAGGCGCGAAGCTGACCGCCTATAACCGCACCGCCGCCAAGGCCGAGCCCTTGACCAAGCATGGCGCCACGGTTGCGGCCAGCCCGCGCGACCTTGCCGGGCAGGATATCGTTTTCACCATCGTCACGGCCGACAAGGACGTGCTGGCGGTGACGAGCGGCGAGGGCGGCGTGTTGAGCGACCCCAAGCGCGCGCCCAAAGTGCTGATCGATTGCTCGACCATTTCGGAGGAAGCGTCTGCCGCGGTGCGCGCCGCCTGCGACAAGCGCGGCGTGGCGATGCTGGCGGCGCCGGTCAGCGGCAACGGCAAGGCGGTGCGCGCCGGGCTGATGAGTTTCTGCGCCTCGGGCCCGCGCGAAGCATTCGACCTCGCCAAGCCCTACATGGATGCGATGGGGCGCGGCGCCTATTACGTCGGCGAAGGCGAACTCGCCCGCACAATCAAGATCTGCCACAACCTCATGCTCGGCATCGTCGCGCAGGCGATGGCGGAGATCACCGTGCTCGCCGAGCAGTCGGGCGTGCCGCGCCATGCCTGGCTCGATTTCCTCAACAACAGCGTGATGGGTTCGATCTTCACGCGCTACAAATCGCCGGCTTACGTCAATCTCGATTTCGCGCCGACCTTCACGCCGGTCTATCTGCGCAAGGATCTGGAACTGGGCCTGGCGCAGGCGCGCAAAGTCGGCACCGCGATGCCGCTGACCGCCGCGACGCGCGAGCTGGTGCAGGGCCTCATCGGGCGCGGCCACGACAAGCAAGATTTCGCGACGTTCCTGGTGCAGTCGGCGGAAATGTCGGGCCTCAAGCTGACGCCCGAGAACGTCAAAGTCGATGACGGGTTGAGCCCGCGCGGCTGATGGCGGCCGACGCAGACCAAGGGGACATTATCGAATTCCTGTCGCGCGGCGGGGCATACGGCCGGCCCGGCGACAAGGTCACGCGCATCGATACTCACGCCTCTGTCGTGTTCCTGGTCGGCGACCGAGCTTACAAGCTGAAACGCGCTATCCGGTTTTCCTATCTCGACTATTCCACCGTCGCAAAACGCGAGGCGATGTGCCGCGCGGAGTACCAACTCAACCGCCGCACCGCGCCGCAACTTTACCGCGGCGTGCGCGCGGTGACGCGCAATGCCGATGGCGCGCTGGCGCTCGACGCGCCGGGCGAGGCGGCCGACTGGCTGGTGGAGATGGCGCAATTCCCGCAGAACGCGCTGTTCGACCGGCTGGCGGAACGGCACGAACTGACGCCCGACCTGATGCGCGACCTCGCCGACGCAATCGCCGCCTTCCATCACGCGGCGGAACCCTGCAACGGCGGCGCCATTGCCGCCGTCGCGCGCGAAAGCCTCGACAATCTGCGCCGCACCGGCGCGGCGCTCGATCAGGCGACGGTGGCGGAACTCGCGCGCCGCACCGAAGCCGCGCTCGGACGCCTCGCGCCCGTCCTGGCGGCACGGCCGGCGCGGCGCTGTCACGGCGATTTGCATCTGCGCAACATCTGCCTGATCGACGGTAAGCCGGTGCTGTTCGACGGCATCGAGTTCAACGATTCCTTCACCTGCATCGACCCGCTGTACGATCTTGCCTTCCTGTTGATGGATCTTGGCCATCGCGGCTTGCCGGCTCTGGGCAATCTCGTGTTCAACCGCTATCTCGACCGCGCCGACGAAGAACCGGGCATCGCGGCGATGCCGCTCTACCTGTCGATCCGTGCCGGTGTCCGCGCCCACGTCTCCATTGCCGCTTTGGCGCGACAGAACGACGAGGCGGAACGAAGCACGCTCGCATCGGCCGCTTCGCGCTATCTCGACGCGGCCCTTGCCTATCTCGAACCGGCGACCCCGTGCCTGGTTGCGGTCGGCGGCTACAGCGGCACCGGCAAGTCCACCGTTGCGCAAGCCATTGCGTCCGATTTGTCGCCGGCGCCCGGCGCGCGCCTGCTGCGCAGCGACGTGATCCGCAAGCGACTTCACGGCGTCGCGCCCGAGACGCGGCTGCCGCCATCGGCCTATGACCGGGCGAGCAACGAGCGCGTGTACCGCGCGGTGTACGACATGGCGGCGCGCACGTTGCAATCGGGCTACGCCGTGATCGCCGACGCCGCCTTCCTTGATCCTGACGAACGCGCCGCCATTGCCCGCGTCGCGGGCGAAGCGGGGGTCGCGTTCGCCGGGTTGTGGCTCGACGCGCCTGACGAAACGTTGCGGCGGCGGATCGCAGCCCGGCAGAGCGACGCATCCGACGCCGATCTCAATGTCCTCGCCTTTCAGCGCAGCCTCGACACCGGGCGTATCGAATGGTCCCGCGTGGATGCCCGAAACAACGCCGGAACCGTGGCCGAGGCGGCGCGCCATGCTTTGTTTTCGCGCGACGTTCCGTTAAGGTTTGCGCGATGAGAGGCGGTAAATCCCCGACCGGCGCGGCTAAGCGGCCGCGGCCGGTCGTTCTGTGCATCCTCGACGGTTGGGGCCATCGGCGCGAGCGCGCCGACAATTCCGTCGCCTTGGCAACGGCGCCGAACTGGCACCGTTTCCTGCGCGACTGCCCACATGCCTTGCTTGAAGCGAGCGAAACCTTTGTCGGCCTGCCGAGCGGCCAGATGGGCAATTCCGAGGTCGGCCACATGAATCTCGGCGCCGGCCGCGTCGTGATGCAGGATTTGCCGCGCATCCAACAGGCGATCGCGGACGGCAGCCTTGCCAAGAACAAGGCGTTGGCCGGGTTCATCGCCAAGCTCAAGAAAAGCGGCGGCGCCGCGCATTTACTCGGCTTGTTGTCGCCGGGGGGCGTCCATTCGCACCAGGATCATATGGCGGTGCTGGCGAAGCTGCTCGACGAAGCGGGCATCCCCGTCGTGTGCCACGCCTTCCTCGACGGTCGCGACACACCGCCCAAAAGCGCGCTCGACTACCTCGCGCGCTTCGCCGCCGCGACCAAAGGCCTCAAGAAATTCCGCTTCGGCACCATCGGCGGACGCTATTTCGGCATGGATCGCGACAAGCGCTGGGACCGCGAACAGCAAGCCAACGACGCGATGGTCGAGGCTAAGGGCGGATGCGCAAAAGACGCCAAGAGCGCCGTCGACGCCGCCTATGCGCGCGGCGAGACCGACGAGTTCGTCAAACCGACGATCATCGGCGACTATGCCGGCATGAAGGATGGCGACGGCATCGTGTCGGCGAATTTCCGCGCCGATCGCATCCGCCAGATTCTCGGCGCGCTGCTCGATGCGAAATTCGCCGGCTTCAAGCGCGGCAAGACCATCAAGTTCGCCGCCGCGCTCGGCATGACGCAATATTCGGAAGAGCTCGACGACAAGCTCGCGACGCTGTTCCCGCCGGAGCGGCCCGATGAGACCTTCGGCCAGGTCGTGTCCGAGGCTGGCCTCAAACAGTTGCGCATCGCCGAGACCGAGAAATACGCGCACGTCACGTTTTTCTTCAATGGCGGGCGCGAGGAGGAATTTCCCGGCGAGACGCGCATCCTGGTGCCGTCGCCCAAGGTCAAGACCTATGACCTGCAGCCGGAAATGTCGGCATACGAAGTGACCGACAAACTGGTCAACGCCATCGACAAGGGTAAATTCGACACGATCGTGTGCAACTTCGCCAATGCCGACATGGTCGGCCATACCGGCGACGAGGCGGCGGCAATCAAGGCCGTGGAAGCCGTCGATCGATGTCTCGGCCGCATCGCCGATGCGGTGACGCGCGCTGGCGGCGTGCTGCTGATCACGGCGGATCACGGCAATGTCGAGCAGATGCGCGATCCCGGCACCGGCGAGCCGCACACCGCCCACACCACGAACCCGGTGCCGGTGATTCTGGTCAACGGTCCGCCGGGCGTGACGGAACTCGCTAACGGCCGCCTTGCCGATATTGCGCCGACTCTCTTGGCGCTGATGGGATTGAAACGGCCGACGGCGATGACCGGTCACCCGCTGATCCATGTCGCGGATGCGCGCGCCACGGCATGACCTCGTCGTGTTGACGTTGGCGGGCTGCGCCACGCTCGGCACACTCGCGAGTCCGTCGCGCGCCGCCGAGAGTCCGACGCAACGCCTCTACGTCATCGAGCAAGATGCCGCGCAAGGCCGCGCCGAACGCAACGCACTGGCCCAGACGGCGGCGGCGCTGGCCGCCGAGGTCGAAGGGTTGCGCCGGGAAAGCGTTACCGCCGCCGAGGCGATGCAGCGCCACGAAGCGGCGCTGACCACGCTCGAAGCGCAACTCAAGACGCTGGGCGATGAAGCGGCAAAAAAGAGCGCGGAGCTGAAACAGGACGAGGCCGATCGTGGCGGCCTGCTGATGGCGCTGGTGGCGTTGGCGCGCAATCCGCCGGAGGCGCTCGCCCTCGCCTCGCCCGATCCCGTGATCGCGGAGCGCAGCGCACTCGTACTCGGCAACGCGGTACCGCCGCTCGACCGCGCCGCGCGTCGCCTCGCTGTCGACTTGAAACAGCTCGCGACGCTGCGCGTCGCCATCGGCGAGGCGCAAGGCAAGCACCGCTCCGAGCAGAATCTCCTGTCGCAACAGCAAATTCGGCTCTCCGACCTGATTGCGCGCAAGTCGGAATTGCAACGCCAGGCGCAGGGCAACGCGGAAGAAAGCGAAGAAAAACTGGTCGCGCTCGGCGCCGAGGCGGCCAATCTGCGCGACTTGATCCAACGGCTCGACGCGCAGCGCGTGCGCAGCGCGGCGGCCGCGACCGCCGCGCGTCTCGCCATGACCCGCGCGCCCGCGCCGATCGCGGCGTTTCCGTTGGCGAAGACGCAACAGCCGGACGCGGCGCCAACGGCCGCGCCACAACCGGTAGCCGCGACGGCCACTGCGCCGCCGCCGCCCGATCCGCTCAAGCCGCCGAAGCTCAAGAGCTTCCTCACGGCGGCGGGCAATTACCTGGTGCCGGCAAGCGGCACGCTGGTCGAGAGCTACGGCAAGGCCAACGAGGTCGGCCTGACCAGCCAAGGCCTTGCCTATACCACGCGCGCCGGCGCGCAGGTCGTGGCCCCCTATGACGGCCGCGTTCTGTTCGCCGGGCCGTTCAAGGGCTACGGCGAAATCTTGATCGTCGAACATAGCGACGGATATCATTCGCTGTTGGCGGGCCTGACGAGGCTCAACGTTTCCGTCGGACAATGGCTGATCGCCGGCGAGCCGGTCGGGGTCATGCCGAAAGGCGAGGACAAACCGCGTCTTTATCTCGAGCTGCGCCATGACGGCCAGCCGATTAACCCGTTGCCGTGGCTGGCGACATCGAATGAAAAGGCTAGTGGATGATGCGCCAAGGTTTCCCCCTCGCCGTGGCCGCGCTGGCCGCGGCAATCGCCTTCACGCCGGCCATCGCGGCCGAGCCGCCCTCGACCGCGCCCAAGACCACCGCCGACACCTACCGCCAACTCGATCTGTTCGGCGAGGTGTTCGAGCGCGTGCGCGCCGACTATGTCGAGAACGTGACCGACGAACAGCTGGTCGAAGCCGCGATCAACGGCAT
Source organism: Allostellaceae bacterium (assembly GCA_025451725.1). GTDB lineage: Bacteria > Pseudomonadota > Alphaproteobacteria > ATCC43930 > CGMCC-115725 > JAATGI01. The sequence goes on along the minus strand of JANWJX010000055.1, from coordinate 25,165 downwards.
GCTGTCGGCGCTCGATCCCCATTCGAGCTACATGAACGCGAAGAATTTCGGCGAAATGGAAGTGCAGGTTCGCGGCGAGTTCGGCGGGCTCGGCATCGAGGTCACGATGGAAAACAACACCGTGAAGGTGGTGTCGCCGATCGACGACACGCCCGCGGCCAAGGCCGGCATCAAGCCCGGCGACAATATCGTCGCCATCGACAGCGACCCGGTGATGGGCATGTCGCTCAACGACGCCGTCACCAAGATGCGCGGCCCGGTCGACAGCGAGATCAAGTTGACGATTCAGCGCGGCACCGCCAAGCCGTTCGACGTCAAGCTCAAGCGCGCCGTCATCAAGATCCAGTCGGTCAAGTCCCGCATGGAAGGCGACGACATCGGCTATATCCGCATTTCGAGCTTCAACGAGCAGACCGACAGCGGCATCCACGCGGCGTTCGACTCGTTCCGCAAGGACCCCAAGACCAAGCTGGTCGGCGTGGTACTCGATCTCCGCAACAATCCCGGCGGCTTGCTCGATCAGGCCATCGCCGTGTCCAACGATTTCCTGGCGCGCGGCGAGATCGTGTCGACCCGCGGCCGCCATTCCGAGGACGCGCAGCGTTATGACGCGAAGCTGAGTAAGGACATTTCCAAGGGCGTGCCGATGGTCGTGCTGATCAACGGCGGCTCGGCCTCGGCGTCCGAAATCGTCGCCGGCGCCTTGCAGGATCATCACCGTGCCGTGCTGCTCGGCACCCGTTCCTTCGGCAAGGGTTCGGTGCAGACCATCATCCAGCTACCCGGCCACGGTGCGATCCGCCTGACCACGGCACGCTATTACACGCCGTCGGGCCGATCGATCCAGGCGCGCGGCATTGATCCCGACATCGTGGTCGAGCCGGCCAAGATCGAAAAACTCGCCCAGCCGGAATTCCGCCACGAGGCCGATCTGAAGGGCGCGCTCAGGAATACGCAGACGCAGCAGCAGCCGGCCGCCAACGGCAACGCCAAGAAGGAGGACTCGAACGTCGACCAGGACAAGATCGGCTCGGCCCAGGACTATCAGCTGACGCGGGCAATCGATCTGTTGCGCGGCGTTTCGATGTTCAACGCCCACGCTTCGAATTAAAATCTCTGCGCGCCATTTGGGCGCTACGATTCGTTTGGGGGTACCGTGCGGCGAACCGGCTGGACGAAGAAATGGTAAAGTCGACGCGGCGTGCGATGGTCGCGCGGCGCGCGGCGATGTTTCTGCCGCTGGTGGGATTGGGCGGCATGGTCGCGCTCATCGTGACCGGCAGCCTGCCCTCGCCCGAGCATCCGCGCCAGCCGCAGAAACATGCGGTTTTACAAGGCAAAGTCGCCGCCACGCCGCATCGTCCTGACAAACGCGAGCATCGCCGCGACAAGCCGGCGCCGTCCGCCGCGCACAAATCGGCGCCGTCGCTTCAGCCGGTCGCTCAGGCCACCGCGCCGGGCGCCAGCGCCGACGGCTCGCTGCGCGTCGCGGCGTCGCTGCTCGACGCCACCGCGGCGGGCGACCGACTCGCCCAAGCCAAGCCGACCGAGTCGCCGGGAACCGAGACCGCGGCATCGAGTCATCCGATGCCGCATCCGGAACAGCTTGCCGCGCTGACCCCGCCGGCTCGCGCGCCGGCCCCGGCCTGGAAAGTCTACGCGCAACCGTTCGACAGCGCCGACCGGCGGCCGCGACTCGCCTTGATCGTCGCCGGCGCCGACGATGACATGAACCGCGCGATGGAAATGCTGCCGCGCGCGGTGACGCTAGCGCTCGACCCGTACGCGCGCCGCCTGCCGGATTGGATCGAGTTGGCACGTGCGCGCGGCCACGAAGTCATGCTGACACTGTCGGCGCCGCCGATCGGCGGCGGTCGGCGCGACGCCGGGCCGATGGCGATTCTGTCGTCGCTCGATCCCAAAGAGAATCTGGAGCGGCTCGACTGGGCGCTCGACCGCGCGTCCGGCTTTGTCGGCGTGGTCGATATCGTTGGTCACCGTCCCGCCAGCGAAGCCGATCCGATCCTGGCGCGACTGCGCGAGCACGGCCTGATGCTGGTCAGCGGCAGCGTGGTGGAACACGGCGCCAACACCGCACCGGTGGTCGTCGGCGAAGCGATTTCGTCCGACCTGTCGCGCCGCCAGCTCGACCAGGTGCTGGCCGCGCTGCAAGATCGGGCGCGGCGCGACGGACGCGCGCTCGGCATCGTCGTGGCGACGCCGAACCTGTTGCCGCATCTCGCGGCATGGCTGGCAAGTCTCGAAAAGCAATCCATCGTGCTCGCGCCCGCGACCGCGATGCTTCCCGCCGCGGCCGATACCGGCGTCGCCGCGAAATGACTCCCCGCTATCGGCGGGGCGTCGGCATCATGCTGCTGAACCGCGACGGCAAGGTTTTCGTCGGCCGCCGCATCGACCAGGAAGAAGAAGCGTGGCAAATGCCGCAAGGCGGCATCGACCGGGGCGAGACGCCGCGAGACGCCGCATTCCGCGAGCTCAAGGAAGAGGCCGGCACCGACAAGGCCGACGTCGTTGCCGAGTCCAAAGGCTGGCTGACCTACGATCTGCCCGGCGCGCTGCGCGGCCGGTTATGGCGCGGGCGCTATGTCGGACAGAAACAGAAATGGTTCGCGATGCGTTTTCAGGGGCGCGACGAAGACATCGATCTCGCCACGCACCATCCCGAATTCAGCGCGTGGCGGTGGGTTGGGCACGACCAGCTCGTCACGCTGATCGTGCCGTTCAAGCGCGCACTCTATCGCGACGTGCTGGCCGAATTCGCGCATTTCTGGCCGGACTAGGACGCAGTTCCCAAATCGCCGGTTCCGTGCCAGCATTCGGGGCATAGGCGAGGAGACGACCATGCTTACCCGCGAACAGAACGAATTGCTGACGCGCGTCGGGCCGGGCACGCCGATGGGCGAAATGCTGCGCGAATATTGGATGCCGGCGATCCGCTCCGCCGCGCTGGAGCGTGACGGCGCGCCGCAACCCGTCCGCCTCGTCGGCGAAAACTTCGTCGCGTTCCGCGCCACCGATGGCCGCGTCGGTTTCATCGATGAAGCCTGTCCGCACCGCAAGGCCTCGATGCTGCTGGGCCGCAACGAGCAAGGGGGGCTGCGCTGCATCTTCCACGGCTGGAAGATCAGCGCCGACGGCAAAGTGGTCGACACGCCCTGCGAGCCGGCCGACCGCCGCGCCGCTTTCGCCGCCGCGCAGAAAGTGCGCGCCTTTCCGGTGCACGAAGTCGGCGGCATCGTCTGGGTCTATCTCGGCAAGCAAGAAATTCCGCCGCGCTTTCCCGAATTCGAATTCACCAAATTGCCGGAGAGCCATGTCGATGTCCGCCGCGGCCTCGTCCATTACAACTGGATGCAAGGCCTCGAAGCGCATATCGATTCCTCGCATGTCGGCGTCTTGCATTCGGGCTTCATCGCCAAGGGCCAGATCGACACGCAAAGCCGCGACCTCAACCTCACCATGGTCAACACCGCGCCCGAGTTCGAGATGGACGTGGTGAGCTATGGCTTGCGCGAAGGCGCGCTGCGCGATGTCGGCGGCGGCAAGACCTATGCCCGCATCCGCCAGATCGTGCTGCCGTTCTTCACCTTCATTCCCGGCACCAAGGAAGATGTCTGCTCCGGCCGCGCCACCGTGCCGGTGGACGATGAATGGGATGCGGAATGGTACATCGTCTATGACCCGGACAAGCCGCTGAGCGAGAAGCGTCTCGGGACGCTCTACGCCGGCGCGTCGCAGGACCCCAACGATTTCGCCGCCAATCTCGGCAATCGCGCCAATCTGTGGCACCAGGATCGCGACGCGATGAAGAACGGGCATTGGAGCGGTCTCACCCGCAACATCCCGTTCGAGGATTTCATCATCCAGTCCTCGATGGGGCCGAATGTCGACCGCAGCACCGAACAGCTCGGCGCGGCCGACGCCATTATCGTGCGGACGCGGCGCCTGTTGCTCGACGGGCTTGAGGATTATCGACGCACCGGCATCGTGCCGTGGCGCTCGGACGATATCGATTTCGAGGCGATCCGCGCGCTGGCCGTGACCTATCCGTCAGGCCAGGATTGGCGGCAATTCTCGCCCGACATCGTCGCGCACAAGGCGGCTGCTGAATAGTGCTGACCCGCCGCCGCCTGATCGCGGCGGCCGCCGCAACGGCGGCGGTGGCGCGAGCGCGGCATGTTCGGGCCGCGCGCTACAGCGGGCCGGGCGTGTCCGAGACGGAAATCCGCATCGGCAACACCATGGCGTATAGCGGCAATTCGGCGCCCTATGGCGCCCAGGGCATCGCCGAGGCTGCTTATTTCGACAAGGTCAACCGTGAGGGCGGCGTCAACGGCCGCAAGATCAAATTCCTGTCGCGCGACGACGCGCTGACCGCGGCGAAGACGGTGGAGCTGACGCGCCAATTGGTGGAACAGGACGACGTGCTGTGCCTGTTCGGCATCCTCGGCTCCGCCACCAACCATTCGGTGCGCGCCTATCTGAACCAACGCAAGGTGCCGCAGTTGTTTTGCGCTTCGGGCGCCGGCATCTGGGGCGATTACGAACACTTCCCGTGGACCATCGGCTGGGCGCCGAGCTATTTCATCGAGGCCCACGCCTTCGCCGCGCATATCCGGCGCGAACGGCCCAACGGCAAGATCGCGATCCTGCATGAAAACACCGATCTCGGCCGCGACGCGGTCGCCGGCCTCAAGGACGCGCTCGGCGCGGACTATCCGCGCATGGTGATCGCCGACGCGACCTACGACCCGCCAGACCCGACCATCGATTCGCAGATCGTGACCCTGTACGGCTCCGGCGCCGACATACTGGTCAATATCAGCACCGCGAAATTCGCGGCGATGGCGATCCGCAAGATTCACGACATCGGCTGGCGGCCGCTGCACCTACTGACAGCGACGTCGAATTCGATCGGCGCCGTGATCGAGCCCGCCGGCTTCGAGCGCGCGCAAGGCATCGTCAGCACGTCTTACATGAAAGACCCGACGGATCCGCAGTGGCTTGACGACGCCGGCGCAAAAGAGTGGCGCGCCTGGATGGCGCAATATAACGCGCATGCCAGCACCAACGATTTCTCGACGGTCGGCGGCTATTCCTACGCGCAAACCCTGGTCGAGGTGCTGCGCCGCAGTGGCGACGATCTCAGCCGCGCCAATGTGATGAAGCAGGCGACCAGCCTGCAGCATCTCAAACTGCCGATGCTGCTGCCGGGCATCGAGATCAACACCAGCCCGACCAACTATCACCCGATCCGCCAGCTTCACCCGATGCGGCTTGAAGGCCGGCGCTGGGTGCTGTTCGGCGACCTGGTCGGCGGCTAAGCCGCCTTTTTGCCCTTCGCCGCCTGGAGCACGCGCCAGATTTTGAGCGGCGTCGCCGGCATGTCGATGTGCCGGATGTTGTAGGGCGACAGCGCGTCGATCACCGCGTTCATCACCGAGGCGAGCGATCCGACCGAGCCGGCCTCGCCCGCGCCCTTGATGCCCATGATGTTGGTGGTGCAGGGCACGTTGTTGAACGTGATCTCGAAGGTCGGGAAATTGTCGGCGCGCGGCATGGTGTAATCCTGGAACGAGCCGGCGAGGAGCTGGCCCGATTTCGGATCGAACACCGTGTCCTCCATCAGCGCCTGGCCGATGCCCTGCACCAGCCCGCCATGGATCTGGCCCATCACGATCATCGGGTTCACCACGAGGCCCATATCGTCGACCACGGTGTAACGAAGAATGTCGGTCGCGCCGGTTTCCTCGTCGATCTCCAGCTCGCAGATATGGCTGCCGTTGGGGAAGGTGTTGTTCGGATTGTTGCAGTTGCCGGTCTCGTCCAAGGTCGCCGGCATGCCGTCGGGCAGGTTCGATGCCTCGCGCGTGCGTTTCGCCAAGTCCATGATGTTGATGAAGCGGTCGGTGCCGGCGATGGTGAAATTGCCGTCCTTGAACTCGATGTCCTGTTCCGAGGCTTCGAGGAAATGGCCGGCGAGCTTCTTGCCCTTGGCGATGATTTTCTGCGAGGCGTCGATCATCGCGGTACCCGCGACCAGGAGCGACCGCGCGCCGCCGGTGCCGGTGCCGGACTTCACGCGGTCGGTGTCGCCGAACTCGAGCTTGATCTTGTCGTAAGGGATGCCGAGCTTGTCCTCGATCACTTGCGGGAACGCGGTCTCGTGGCCCTGCCCCGACGGGCCGGCGCCGATGCCGAGGAACACGTTGCCGTTCGGCTCGAAGCGGATTTCCGCCGCCTCGGCGCCCGCGGCCGTGACCTCCATGTAGTACGACATGCCGATGCCGCGCAGCTTGCCGCGCTTTTTCGCCTCGGCGCGGCGGGCCTCGAAGCCCTTCCAGTCCGATTGCGCGATCGCGAGTTCCATGTTGGCGAGAAAATCGCCGCTGTCGAACGTCGCCATTACCGGCGTCTTCCACGGCATCGAGGCGCGCGGCACGAAATTGCGCCGGCGCAATTCGTCGGGCGAGATGCCGAGCTCGCGCGCCGCGGTGTCGACGAGACGCTCGACGACATAGGCCTGTTCCGGCCGTCCGGCGCCGCGATAGGCGTCGACCCAGTTGGTGTTGGTGAAGACACAGCGCACGCGCGTGTAGCCTGCGGGAATGGCATAGGCGCCGGTCAGCAGGCGCGAGCCCGCGATGGTCGGAATGAACAGAGAGAATTGCGACAGATACGCGCCCATGTTGGCGATGACGTCGGCGCGGATCGCGAGGAAGCGCGCGTTCTCGTCGAGCGCCAGTTCGACATGGACGTTCTGCTCGCGGCCCTGCGTGTCGGTCACGAAGGCCTCTTGCCGGTCGCTGTTCCAGCGCACCGGCTTGCCGACCATCTTCGCCGCCCACGGCACCAGGAAATGCTCGGGGAAGCCGAAGCCCTTCATGCCGAAGCTGCCGCCGACATCGTTGGTGACGACCTGCACCTGCTCCGGCTTGACGCCGAGCGTGCCGGCGATCGCACCACGCACCGAATGGACGCCCTGCGTGCCGAGATGCACGACATAGCGGTCGGCCGCCTTGTCGAATTCGCCGACCACGGCGCGCGGCTCCATCGGCGCGATCACGACGCGGTTGATGGCGATGTCGGTTTTGACGATGCGCTTCGCCTTGGCGAACGCCTCCTCGACCGGCTTCGGGTCGCCCAGCCCCCAGTCCAGCGCAACGTTGTCGCTGCGCCCGTCATACAGCACCGTGCCGCCGGACTTCGCCGCGGCGACCGGATCGAGCACCGCCGGCAGCGGATCGTAGGACACGTCGATCAGTTCGGCGGCGTCCTTGGCATGGGCCAGCGTGTCGGCCACCACCATCGCCACCGGCTCGCCGACCTGGCGGACGCGATCCGACGCGAGCAGCGTGCGGCCCGGGTTGAACGGCGCGCTGCCGTCCGCGTTCTTGATCGGCGCCATGCACTTGATGAGGCCGAGATTGGCCGCCTTCACGTCGGCATAGGTGTAGACCGCGAGCACGCCCGGCGCCTTTTTCGCGGCAGCCATGTCGATCTTGCCCAGCTTGGCATGGGCGTGGGGCGAGCGCACGAAATAGGCGTGAACCTCGCCGGGCCGGTGATAGTCGTCGGCGTACTGCCCTTTGCCTTCCAGCAGGCGGAAATCTTCCTTACGACGGACCGATTGTCCGATGCCGAACTGACCCACTTCCTCACCTCTCGAGATAAAAGTCGCGGAATAGCGCCGAAACCAACCATGCTTTAGCGAATTTGTCGAGCATCCCGCCGGGGATGAAGGCGGGGCCTCGCCCCTATGATCTAGGGATGGCGCCGACCGCGATGTCGCGCCGCTCTATCGAGGGAGAGGTCAGGATGAAAATTGCAGCTCTCGCCGCCGTCGGCGTGATCGGCGCGGCCCTTGCCGCGGCCCCATTGCAACCCGCCAAGGCCTGCGGCCCGGCCTGCATCGCCGGCGCGGCGATTCTCGGCACGTTCGCGGTCGCTACCGTCGCGAGCGCCGCGGCCGCGCCCTACTACTATGCTCCGGGCTACGCCCCGGCCCCGGGCTATTACCCGGCCCCGACATATTCCTATTACCCGCCGGCCTATTACCCGCCCGCGTACCCGGCTTACGCCTATGCGCCAGCCTATTATGCCTATCCGTACCCCTCCTATTATGGCTATGGCGGATATGGCTATGGCGGACCCTACGTCTCGGTCGGTTTCGGCCCGCGCTTCGTCGGCCATCCGCGCTTCTGGCACCGGCGCCACTTCTAGTTCGGGTTCGAGCGGTCTCTAACGCCAGGCGATCACGATCAGACCGCCGAGAATCAGGAGGGCGCCGAGCAATTCGCGCCCTCCGATGTCTTCCTTGAGCACGAAATAGCTGATGCCGTAGATCAGCACGAGCGTCAGCGCGCTGAACGGGAACACCACCGACAATTTCTCGACCGACAGGGCCCACAGCCACAGCACGGTTGAGAGACCGTAGAAGACGAAGCCGCCGAGAATGTAGGGGTTGGCGTAGGCGAACAGCGACCCGTTGCCGGCAGCGCCCCACTTGAACAGCATCTGGCCGAACGCGGCAAGGATGCTGCTGACCACCAGAACCGCAAAGATCATTCCGCCGCCCGTCCGTCGATCGTGTCGCGCCTGCGTTGGCGCGCGCGTACCTCGCGCACGATGAAATGCGGACGCCGTTTCACTTCCATGTAGACCCGCCCCAGATATTCGCTCAACAAGCCGACGCAGATCAGCTGCATGCCGCCGACCAGCGTGATCGCCACCATGGTCGATGCCCAGCCCGGCGGCGACGAGTGCAGCGCCCAGCCGATCAACGCATAAATCAACAATAACAAAGCAATCAGGCAGAAGGCCGCGCCCGCCAGCAACGCGAGACGCAGCGGCCACACCGAAAAACTGGTGATGCCGTCGAGTGCGAGGCGGATAAGCCGCACCAGGGAATATTTCGATTTGCCGGCCGCCCGCGCGGGCCGCTGATAGGGCAGCGGCACCTGGGTGAAGCCGAGCCACGCCACCATGCCGCGCACGAAACGCTGCTGTTCCGGCATATCGTTCAGCGCATCGACGACGCAGCGCCGCATCAGTCGGAAATCGCCCGCGTCGAGCGGAATGTCGACATTGGCGATCTTGCCGAGCAGGCGATAAAAGCCGCGCGTCATCGCAACCTTGAAGCGCGTCTCGCCGAACCGCTCGGTGCGCTGGCCATAAACCACGTCGGCGCCCTCGTCGATCAGCGCCATCATGCGCGGCAGCAATTCCGGCGGGTCTTGCAGATCGGCGTCGAGAATCAACACCAGATCGCCGTTCGCATAATCGAGCCCGGCGGTCAGTGCGAGCTGATGGCCGAAATTGCGCGACAGGTTGATGCCGACGATGTGCGGATCGCGCTCGGCCAGCTCGCCGATCACCTGCCACGAGCGGTCGCGCGAGCCGTCGTTAACCAGGACAATCTCGTAATCCTCGCCGACCGCGTCGCGCAGTACGGCGACCGTGCGCTCGTAAAACGCCGGCAGGACCTCGGCCTCGTTGAAGCAAGGCACCACCACCGACAGCCGGCAGGTCTCGGCACCGTTTCGATTCATGCGCGTCATCATGGCGCGCGTCGCGCAACGCAGCCAGATGAAAATGACCTAGCTGATGATAAGCAGGCTTATTATAACGGCGCCCGGAGTCGCGATGTCCTCACCCGTCCGCGCCAAGCGTTTCCTATTGTCTTTAGCGTGCCTCGGCGTCGCCGCGACGGTGGCTGGCTGCGAGCTGGGGCCGGATTTTCTTGCCCCGACGCCGCCCACCGAGACGAGCTATCGTCAGAACACGTCGCAAACGCTGTCCGCCGGCCGGAAAGACGCGGCGCAGAACATCCGGGCGGGCGAGAATCTGCGCGAGGATTGGTGGGCGCTGTTCCGCTCGCCAGACATCGACGCCACGGTGCGCGCCGCGATCGCCGGCAATCTCACGCTGGTCCAGGCCGCGGCGAAATTGCGCCAGGCAGAGCAGGAAGCGGTGCAGGCCGGCGGCCAGCTTTATCCGACCGTCAATGTCGCCGGCGGCGCCGAGCGCCAGCGGCTGAATTTCGCCGTGCTCGGGATTCCGGCCGGGCCCGGTTTTCCGCGCTTTCGCGAGTTCAACGTCTTCAGTGTCGGCCCCACCGTCAGCTATTCGCTCGACATCTGGGGCGGCACGCGCCGCTTCATCGAGGAACGCGAGGCGCAAGCCGAGTACCAGGGCTACCAGCTCGCCGCCGCGTATCTCAGCCTGACCGGCAACGCGGTCGGCCAAGCCATCACCATCGCCGCGATCCGCGCCCAGATTGCGGCCGCCAACGACATCATCGCCAACGACGAACAGAATCTGAACCTGGTGAAGCGCGAGCTGCAGGGCGGCATGGCGACCCAGATCGAGGTCGAAAGCGCGCAGAGCCAGCTCGAAAACGACCGCACGCTGCTGCCGCCGCTGCGTCAGCAATTATCGGCGTCGCGCAACGCGCTGTCGCTTCTGGTCGGCAAGTCGCCGGCAAACTGGACGCCGCCCGATTTCGACCTCGACCGCATCGCGCTGCCGGCCGACATTCCGGTCCGCCTGCCGGCCGAGCTGGTGCGTCGCCGGCCTGACATCATGTCCGCCGAGGCGCAGGTCAAGGCGACCAACGCCGCGGTCGGCGTCGCTACCGCCGCGCAATATCCAAACTTCACCCTGTCGGCCGCGTTCGAGCAGCTTTCGACTTCGGTCGGCAACTGGTTCGCGGTCTATAACAACGCCTGGAACCTCGCCGCCAACATGACCGCGCCGCTCCTGCATGGCGGCCAGTTGACCGCCGCGAAAAAAGCCGCGGTCGAGGCATCGGAGGCGGCGCGGGCCGGCTATCAGCAGACCGTGCTGGAAGCCTTCGCCCAGGTCGCGACCCTGCTCGACGCGCTTCAGCATGACGGCGAGCTGGTCGACGCCCAGCATCGCGCGCTCGACACCGCCGAGCGCTCGTTGAAACTGACGCGCGATTCCTACCAGGGCGGCAATGTCGGCATTCTCCTGGTGCTCGACGCGCAGCGCCGCTATCAGCAGGCGCGGCTCGGCTATGTTCGCGCGGTGCAGCAGCGCTATCTCGACACGGTACAGCTTTTCGCGGCGATGGGCGGCGGCTGGCGCGATTGGGAGAAGACGCAGGAACCGCCGAAACCATCGCCCTCGGACCCGGCGCAGATTTTCAACACGCTGTTCTCGCAGTAACACGGAACTTGTGCCGGTTGCGTGTGGTTCGAGAAGAACCATGGCCGCAACGTCGCACGCGAAGAAATGGTCGCAGCAGGTGACGCGCCACAGCGACGCGCTCGATCTCGAAAAAAGCGTGTTCGCGGGACGCGATCCCCACAAGATCGCGCTGTCGCTGAAACGCTCGGCCGAGCGCAGCAAGCGGCGCAAAGCCGGCCCGTACCAGTCGGCGATGTCGATGCTGAATTTCTACATCAATCGCGGCGGCCGTAATCTGTCGCCGAGCCGCCGGAAAATCCTCGAACGTGCCAAGATGGAGTTGCGCCGCATCTTCGACCGCGATAAAGCAGCCGCCAAACGCTGACTATTCGCTGTCGAGCACCTTCTTGACCGCGTCGGGATCGCATTTGATTTTGATGCCGGCGCGTTCAGTTTCGAGCGTCATGGCGATGCGCGAATCTTTCTCGCCCCAGCCGCGCCCCATCGCCTCGGTCATTTCCTCGAGCGTCATATTCGCGATGCGCATCGGCACGCCCAGTTCGCGCCCAAGCGCGGTGGCGAGCCCGACATCCTTGTGCGCCAGCTTGAGCATGAAATTGGGCGGCTCGTATTTGTCGACGAGGAAATTCGCCGCCACCGTATCGAAGGTGCGGCGGCGCCCGACCGCGCCCTGACGCACCGCGCGCCACAGTTCCAAAGGCTCCAGCCCGGCCTTGACGCCGAGAGTCATCACTTCGGCGATGGCGGTGTTGACGGCGTAGCCCGCGCAATTATGCACCAGCTTGGCGATGGTGCCGGAGCCGATGGGGCCGATGTAACGCACCGCGTCGCCGATCGAATCGAGCGCCGGCTTCACTTGTTTGAACACCGCCTCGTCGCCGCCGACCCAGATCGCCATCTTGCCGCTGGCCGCGCCCGCCGGCCCGCCGCTCACGGGCGTGTCGAGCATATGCGCGCGCTTTTCCGCGAAGGCGGCGTAAATGCGCTTTACCATCGACAGCGAATTGGTCGAAAGGTCGCAATAGACCGAGCCCGGCTGCGCGCCGTCCAGGATGCCGTCCTTGCCGAGCGCGACAGCCTCGACGTCGGGCGGCGCCGGCAGCGAGGTCAGCACCACCGCGGCCGCGCGCGCCACCGCGGCGGGCGTGTCGGCCCAGACCGCGCCGGCGGACAAGAATTGATCGGCGGCGGCGCGCCTGATGTCGTGCACCACGAGCGGATAACCCGCCTTCTGGAAATTGCGCGCCATCCCCGCGCCCATCGTGCCCAACCCGATGAAGCCGATCTTGGTCTTGTCCGCCATGTCTACTCTCCGAACGACAACAAAAAAGGAAACGTCACAACATCGGCTTGGCCTGTTGCAGATTCTGCGGCCACACGGTACGCAGCACGCTCGACTGCCACTCCACGAGAATGCCCATGTTGTGGATGTTGAGCCCGTCCGGTCCGTATTTCACCTTGCCCGCCGGCACCGGCAGGTTGGTGAATTCGGTGTTGGCCAGCACGTCGCGGATCTTGACGCCGTCGCGGCTCGCCGCCTTCTCCAGCGCCTGCGCGATAATCAGGCCGAGCGTGAAACCGACACCGAGCTGCTCGTTGCCGGGGTGCGCCTTGGGATTGGCCTTCATGTAGGTGTCGACCAATTCCTTATTGCCGGGCAGATCGAGGTCGGAGTTCCAAGTCTCGACGCCGTAGAGATAGTCGGTCTTGTTGCCGAGCGCATTGATCACGGCCTCGCCGTAAAACGTGCCGCCGTTCATGATCGGCGTCTTGAGGCCGAGACCGCGCATCGCCTGGATGATCAGAATCAAGTCGTTGGTGAAGGCGCCGAGGAACAGAACATCGGGCTTCTGCGCCATGATCGGACCGATCGCGACGGACGGATCCGACAGGCCCATCTGATAGCCGGTCGAAAACAGCACCGGCAGGCCGATGCGCTTGGCTTCCTCGGGCAAGTGCTTCTGCACCGACAGACCGACGCCGTCATTGCTCATGAAGATGGCGCAGTTGCGCGGCGGCTTGCCGGTCGTCGCTTTGTACATGTCGACGACGCCGTCCATCGCCATGTTCCACACCGCGCTGCCCTGCGGCATGTATTTGAATGTGTACTTCATGCCGCGCGTGACGATGGGATCGGCATAGGAATTGGTGACGAATGGAATTTGCGATTTCTCGCATTCGATCTGCGCCGCCATCGACATGGCGCTGGCTGTCGCGCCGGCGATGATCACGGCCTTGTCCTGATCGATCATGCGGCGCGTGACGCTGGCCGATTGCGCCGGATTTTCCGACGTGGTGTCGGCGACCATCAGCTTGAGCTTGGCACCGCCGAGCGACTTGATGCCGCCACCGGCGTTGATTTTGTCGACCGCGATGCGCAGGGCCGCGACAAATCGCACGCCGCCTTCCGCGAGGCCGCCCGTGAGCGAATTGGGCGCGCCGATGATAATGTCAGGCTCCGCCGACAGGCCGATTTTCGGCGCCGCGATGACGGCCGCGCCCGCGGCCATGCCTTTGAGTGTTTGTCTGCGCGTCAGTGACATGATCGTCTCCTCCCTTTGTTCTAGACGCCGAGATAGGCACGGCGGACGAATTCGGAATCTTCGAGACGCGTCCGGTCGCCCGCCAGGGCCACACGGCCATTGGCCAGGATGATGCCGCCGGTCGCCAAGTCGAGACAAGTGGCGTTCTGTTCCACCAACAGGATGGTCGTGCCGAGCTGGCGGATCGCGGTGAGGCGTTCGAACACCAGCTCCGACAAGACCGGCGACAGGCCGAGCGACGGCTCGTCGAGCATCAGAAGCTTGGGGAAATTCATCAGGCCGCGGCCGATCGCCAGCATCTGCTGCTCGCCGCCCGACAGCGTGCCGCCCAATTGCTTGCGCCGCTCGGCGAGGCGCGGAAACAGTTGGTAAACCGCATCGAGCGCGGCACCCAGCGTGTCCTTGCTGCGCTCCTTGAGGAAACTGACCGAGAGATTGTCGTCGACCGTCAGGGTCGGGAACACGCGCCGCCCTTCCGGCACGTGCGCGATGCCGGCGCGCGCCACCTGGTTCGGCACGAGCCCCGCGAGATCGCGACCGTCGAGTGCGATCCGTCCGCCCCGCGCCGCGACCAGGCCCGAGATGGCGCGCAGGATGCTGGTCTTGCCGGCGCCGTTGGCGCCGAGCAGCACGAACACCGCGCCCTCTTCCACCGCGAACGACACTCCGCGCACCGCGTAAAGGTCGCCGTAGGCGACGGAGAGATCGTGGATTTCGAGAAGGCTCATCGCAGCACGCTTGCCTTGGTGCCGAGATAGGCCTCGATCACCACCGGGTCGTGCGCGATTTCGCTCGGCGTGCCGTCGGCGATCACGGTGGCGTTGTGCAGCACCACGAGGCGCTTCACCATTTTCGCCAGCACCGACAGGACGTGCTCGACCACGATCACGGTGATGCCGGTGTCGCGGTTGAGGGCCAGGATTTCGCCGATTAGCTCTTCGGCCTCGTCGTGGGTCAGGCCCGAGAGGCTCTCGTCGAGCATCAGCACGCGGCAATAGCCGGCGATGGCGCGGCCGATCTCGACTTTCTTACGGTCTGCGAGCGTGATCTCGGACGGCAGCCGGTCGGCCTGCGGGGTCAATCGCATGCGCTCGAGGATCGACGTCACCTCGGCGCGCCAGTCCTTGTCCGGCGGCAAACATTGCCGCGCCGCCACCGCGATGTTCTCCCCGACCGACATGGTCTCGAACAGCCGCACTTTCTGGAACGAGCGGCAAAGGCCGGCGCGGCGGCGGACATGCGGCGGATCGGCGGTGCAATCGCGGCCGAAGAAAGCGACGCGCCCGCCCGACGGCGGCAGGTTGCCGCTGACGATTTCGAACAAAGTCGACTTGCCGGCGCCGTTGGGGCCGATCAGACCCATCACCTCGCCCTCGGCGACGCGGAACGACACGTCGCGCAACGCGACCAAGCCGCCGAACCGCTTGGCGATGTGGGTGACTTCGAGCGCGGCGGCGTCGCTCATGACTCGCTTCGCGCCCGCGCGCGCGTGTTGAACAGACCCATGATGCCTTTGGGCGCATACATGACTACCGCGAGCAAGAGCAGGCCGTAGACCAGGATGTCGACGCCGGCGATGCCGAGTTTGGTCGAGCCGAGATTGGTGCCCTCGGACAACAGAATCATCACCGCGCCGCCGACGATCGGCCCCCACGACGTGCCGAGACCGCCGATCAGCGCCGGCAGCTGCAACTGAATCGCCTGACTCAACCCGAACGCGGTCTCGGGGTCGATTGCCTGATAGGACTGCATGTAGAGCGTGCCGGCGACCGAGGTCATCACCGCGCTGACCAGGAGACCCAGGAGCTTGGTGCGGAACACCGGCACGCCGGCCGCCGCCGCCGCGGTCTCGTCATCGCGCACCGCGCGCATCTCGAGGCCGAAGCGGCTCGCCAGGATCCAGCGCGTGATCCAATAATAAGCGACGACGAAAACCAGCGCCGCGTAGAGGAACGGCATCGGCCGGCGCGACTGCATGAACCACAGCGAGTTGCCGAGGAATTTAAGGGCCAGCCCGTTGTCGCCGCCCGTGAGATCGACATAGTGGCGCGCGAGCTGATCGAGCGCGAGCGACACCGCGATGGTGGCGAGCGCGAAGAACACGCCCCGCATGCGCAAGGTCATGGTGCCCATCACCAGCGCGATCGCCAGCGACAGCAATGCGCCGACCCAGACGCCGAGCCAGGGCGGCAGGCCGTAATCGTTGAACAGGATGCCGGTCGCGTAGCAGCCGAGGCCGAGGAACACGCCGTGGCCGAGCGACAACAGCCCGCCGATCCCCGCCACCACGTTCCAGGCCTGGCCGAGCGCGATAAAGATCAACATGCGCACCGCGACGGCAACGATGTAGTCGTTGACGCCGCTCACCGGCAACAGCGCCGTCAGCACGATGGCGGCCGCGCCGAGGATCAAAGATTGACGCCGGCGATTCATTCCGACCTGCCGCCGAACAGACCGGTCGGACGGAACGCGATGAACACCAGCAGCAGCACGTAAAGCGGTACGTCCTGCAGCGCCGAGTTCCACAGCATCGCGGTCGACTGCTGAACGACGCCGCAGAAAATCCCGCCGAGGAACGCGCCGGTGATGCTGCCGAGCCCGCCGATGGTGGTGGCGATGATGGCAATCGGCATCAGCGCAAAACCCTTGGTCGGGTCGGTCGGGTAATAGGTCACCATGATGGTGCCGGCGATGCCGGCAAGACCGCAGCTCAGCGCGAAGGCGCCGAGATTGATGCGCTGCGAACGCAACCCGACGATCTCCGCCGCTTCGATATTGTCGGCGACGGCGCGCACGGACTTGCCCCATTGCGTGCGGCGCAAGAGCAGCTCGACCGCGACGGTGGCAATCAGCGCCACCACGAACGCGACAATCTGGGCGCGGGCGAAAAAGAACGGCCCAACCAGATCGTAGGAGCCGGCGAACATCGAGGTCGCGCTGCGCGCGTCGACGCCGAACACGAGCTGCGCCACCATTTGCAGAGCCAGGCCGAGGCCGATGGCGGCCAGCAGCTGGTTCAGCGTCGTGGCGCCGACGAAGCGGCGGAACACGAACTGATATTGCGCGAGGCCGAGCACCGCCATGATGAGGAAGCTTGCCGGCAGCGCCAGCAGCGGATCGATGCCGAGCGCCGCCGAGGCGACGACGCCGACATACATGCCGTACATGACGAGATCGCCATGCGCGAAATTGACGATGCGCATGACGCCGAAGGCGAGGCTCAGTCCGATGGAGAGGAGGCCATAGACGCCGCCGACCAGAACGCCGCTCAGCACCGCCTGGAGAACGGGAACCATCGCGGTGTCGAAACCGGACATTTGGCGCCGTCCGAACCGGTCCCCTCACGCAGCTTCGTGACGGAACCTGTTCGCCCCCTTCTATTGGCCGATTGAATTCGACCGTCAGGCGACAATAGTCATGCCCACGACGATGCGACAAGGGGTTGGATGAGCGATCATCCAACCCTTTGCTTGTTCGATAGCCGTGATGCCCCTGATCACTTCTGGCCGGTGGCGCCGTCCGCCACGGCCATGTCCTTGATCGCCGGGAATACATAAGGCCCGAGCAGCGCCATCAGCACGATCGATACCGCCATGCCGATTTCCGCGATCAGGAGAATTTGATCGTAAGAATGGTGCGAGTCGAAGCTCGCGCCGAAGATGAAAGGCCCCATGCCCGCGCCGATAACGAAAATGCCGTATGTGTAGGAATAGATTTCCGCCAACGAGCGCAGGCCGAAATAGCGGCTGATGAAATAGGACACGATCTCGCCTTCGGCGCCCAACCCCAGCCCAAGAATCACCCCGCCGAGAATGACGAGCGGCGGCGAGCCGCCATATTGCAGCAGGAGCACCGCGATCAGCGGCGCCAGGAAAAAGATCAGCGATACACGCGGCGAATCGATCCGATCGAGAAAAAACCCCGAGATAATGCGGCCGAAGATCGAGGTAAGGCCCGCCGCCGACAGGACCGCGATGCCGATCGACGGCGAGAAGCCGCGCCCGGCCAGAAGATTGACCGAGTGCGCCAAGACGCCGAGCACGGCGATGGCGCCAAGGAATTGCGCGATGGCGAGCAGCCAGAAATTCCGCGTCTTGCGCGCCTCGGCGGCGGTCATCCCGACCGCGTCGGTCGGCAGCGCCGCCTTTTCGCGCTGGCGCCACCCCGCCGGCTCGCGCAGCAGGAAAAAGGCGACCGGCAGGCAGATGACGATGATCGCGCCGGACATGGTCCAATAGGCCGCGCGCCAGCCGTGATTGAGGATGATCGGGCCGACCACCAGCGGCATCAGCGCGCCGCCGATGCCGCCGCCGACGCCGAGACTGACGCCCAAGGCCAAACCGCGCCGGCGATAAAACCAAGCGGAAATCAGCTTGGAATAGGCGACCGGACCGACAAACGCGGCCGACAAGCCGACCAAGAACCAGAAGGCGTATAGCTCGCTCAACGAGCCGTTGAGCAGCGACAGCAAAAAATTCGCGATGCCGAAGGCGAGGATGCCCGGCAGCATGATGGCCCGGGCACCCCACCGATCGGTGAGATAGCCGAGGAAAGGCGACACGATAGCGACCGTGATCGAGGCGATGCCCTGCACCACCGAAAAATCGGCGAGGCTCCAGTGGAACTCCTGGGTTACCGGCCGCATCAGCAGCGGCAGGCTGTAGAAGATCACCGGTCCGGCGCCGAGCGCGCTGCCGACCAGTCCGGCAACGACCACGCCGGACGCCTTGCCCGTCCATTCCCCCGCCATACCGATCCTCCCCAGGACATATCGCCTTGGCGCCATGAGACGCGCCGGCGCCGGGAAGGAAAAATCGTATCTTCCGATTGGTGGTATCGCCGGGGGCGATATGAAATCAGACCGGCGGCGCCCGCCACAACGCCGGATCGGGCGCGGGGTGGCCCATTTTCATGGGGCCGTCGGACAGCGCCGACGTTCCCCATTGATCCATGATGTCGGGCGACGGGGTATAGGTCGTCGCCTTCCAATCCGCGCCGACGCGATCGACGGCCGCCGTGTATTCGAGCGTGTTGCCAACCGGATCGTGGAAATAAGAAAAGGTGTTATTGCCCGCGACATGCCGGCCCGGGCCCCATTTCAACGGCACCTTCGCTTTTATCAGGCGGCCGGCGCCGCGCATCATCTCGTCGATGTCGCGCATTTCATAGGCGATATGGTTGAGGCTCGGCGGCCCCGGGACGAAGGCAATGCTGTGATGCACCTCGTCGCAGCGCATGAAGCACATGAACTCGCCGAGCCAATCGCTGACCTTGAAGCCGAGCGCTTCCTCATAGAAGGCGACGGTTTTCTTAACGTCGGGCGTATGCAAAACGACATGTGACAGGATGGCGGGGATCGACTCCCCGGCATTCAGCGCCCGAGGGGTCGACGGCGCGACGTCGCATGAGATTTCCAGCGCGTGCCCGTCGAGATCGAAGCAGCGGAAGCCATAGCCGCCGCCGGGACTGTCGAGCCTGTGCGGCTCGGAGATCGCCGTGACGCCGGCTCGCAACAAATTTTGGGCCAGCGCGTCGACCGAGGCGCGATCGGCGGCGGCGAAGCCGATCACGTCGAGGCCACGCCCCTCGGCGCCGCGCAGCCGGGTGATGAACGGCTCGGTCGAGCTGGCGGAACCGAAATAGGCGAGTTCGCCATCCGCCGCCACTTCGCGCAAGCCCCACGGGTCCGCGAGAAACGCGCGCTCGACGGCGAATTCCGGCCCGGCGAGGCCGACGTAACGCAGCTTGGTGACGCGCGGATTGATCATGGTTCCATCCTTGTCCCGAGAGCACGATCCTAGGCAAGTCCGGCGCGGTCTGGAAATCCAATCTGTCTATACCAGCCATAGGAGGCCCGGATGGGCCATGCTAGCCTTCGCCGGAAGACCGCGAAGCGGTGCGCCGGGAGGATGCCATGAATCTGGTGCAATTCGACCTCAATCTGCTGGTCGCACTCGACGCGCTGCTGCGCGAGCGCAACGTGACGCGCGCCGGCCAGCGCGTGGGACTGAGCCAACCGGCGATGAGCGGCACGCTGGCGCGGCTGCGCGAACTTTTCCGCGACGATCTCCTGGTCCGTGTCGGCCGCAATCTCGAATTGACTCCCTTGGCGCAGGAATTGTGCGAGCCGCTTCGCCAGTGCATCGAGCGCATCGAGGACATGATCGACCACCGCCGCGCCTTCGCCCCGGCGCGGGAGGAACGAACCTTCACCGTCGCGGCGTCGGACTACGCCACGTTCTTGCTGCTGCCGCCGCTGCTGGAGCGGCTGACGCGCGACGCGCCCGGCATCAGGATGAAGTTCACGCGGCTCGATCATCGCGCCCTCGACCTGCTCGGCGAGGATCGCGTCGATTTCGTCATCATGCCGTCCGAGATCGAAACCAATTACCCGGGCGAGCTTCTATTTATCGACCGCTGGATATGCGCCGCCTGGTCGAAGCACCCGGACCTGGGCAAGCGCCTGAGCAAGGACGAGTTTCGCGCCCTGCCCCATCTCGGTTTCGAGTTGCCGGAACGATCGGGGCATTCGGTCGCGGACTATCATCTGACGGCCGCGCAGATCGACCGGAACATTGCCGCCACGACGGAGAGTTTCCTGACCGCGCCGTTTCTGTTGCGGGGCACGCGGCTCATCACCATCGCGCATCAACGCCTCGCCGAGAGGGTGAAGGCCGCCGCGGACATACGTTTGTTCGATCCGCCGTATCCGATGCCGGATATTCATGAAAGCATCTATTGGAACCCGCGCCACAGCAGCGCGCCACCGCATAAATGGCTGCGCTCATTGTTCGTCGAGATTGCGCGCGCGTTGTAGGACCCGCGCTCACCCATCGGCGGCGCCGATAGCTCGCATCGCAACAATCCATTGGTCGACGTTTCACGGCCCCCCTATCGTTTGCGGCAAGGGACACGGAAATGGCGGAACTACCGGACAGCGTTCATTTGGTCGGCAGCATCGCGCTCGACAGCGTCAAGGAAGTCTTCCATCTCTGCGGCACCACGCTGGGGAAGCGACTGAAGCGCATCCCCGACGGCGAACCGGGCGGCCGCCGGCTGTGGATCAGCTGGCAATACCCGCTCCTGCGCGCCAGCCCGTATCTCGGGGTCAATACGCAAAACCCATCGGTCGCGACCGGATTCCATTTGCTGAAGATCGCGGACGGCGTCAGGCCTGAGGACGTCCGCTTCAGCGAGCTGGGCTATGCGCGCGAGGCGCGCGCCTCCTATCTCGATTTCGTCGTCGCACGCGACAAGGGCGACATCGCGAAGGGCACGCGGTTCCAGGTGGCGCTGCCGACGCCGCTCGCCGTGGTCGGCGCGTTCTGCCCCGGCCCCGACCTCCCCGTGATCGAACGCGCCTATGAGGCGGCGATGATCCGGGAAGTCGCGGCGATCGCCGACGGCATCCCGCATCGGGACCTTTGCATCCAATGGGATGTCTGCAACGAGATGGTGATGTATGACGGGCAATTGCCGCTGTTCACCCCGCCGCATTTCAAGGACGTCAGCGCCGAGATCGCGGCGCGGATGAAGCGGATCGGCGACGCGGTGCCCGCCGATGTCGAACTTGGCATTCACCTCTGCTACGGCGATTGGGAGGCGAAGCATTTCGTCGAACCGAAAGACATGGCGAAGATGGTCGGCCTCGCCAACCTCATTGCCGGCGCGATCTCTCACCCGCTCGCCTATATCCACATGCCGGTGCCGATCGCCCGCGACGACGATGCGTTTTTTGCGCCGCTGCGCGATCTGAAACTCAAGCCGGGCACCGAATTGATCCTCGGGCTGGTGCATGCCGACGGCGCGGACGCGACCAAGAAACGCATCGCCGCCGCGCAGAAATACGCGACGAATTTTGGCATCGGCACGGAATGCGGCATCGCGCGGCAGCGCACGCCCGAATTAGTGAAGTCGTTGATCCAGGTTCATGCCGACGCCTCTCGGGTGCCGGCATGAGCGCAAAGCCCGATCTCGCCGACTTTGCGCTCGGCACCTTTTCCGTCGCCGGAGCGCCGCCTTTCGCGGGACTGGTAATAGACGGCCGGGTCATCGCCGTCGGCACGGAATCGGTGCTGCAGATGCTCCAGCACTGGGACGATTCTCTGCCGATTTTACGGAAGCTGGCCGTTGCCTTCCGCGCCAGCGCCGATATTCGCGCCCAATCGGCACCGCTCGAGATGCTGCGCGTTCATCCGCCGGTCGATCTGCCGCGAAATGTCTATTGCGCGGGGATGAATTATCGGAAGCACGTAATCGATTTGATCATGTCGCAATCCGGCACCTCGGACGAGCCGGGGCTTAGCGGAGCCGACCGGCGCGCGGCGGCCGAAAAGACCATGGACATGCGCGCCGCCAGCGGCGAGCCCTTCGTCTTCATCAAGTCGACATCGGCGATCGTCGGCGCCAACGACCCGGTGACGCTGCCCGACGGCGTGACGCGACCCGATTGGGAATTGGAGCTCGGCGTGGTGATCGGCCGCCCGGCGCGCCACGTCGCCCGCAAAGATGCGCTGAACTACGTCGCCGGCTACGCGGTCGCGAACGACGTCACTGCGCGCGACCGCATCAACCACAAGGAAATGCGATTCGACTGGCTCAAGGGCAAGTCGCAACCCAGCTTCCTGCCGTTCGGCCCTTATCTGGTGCCGGCTGCCTTTGTCCGCGACCCACAGGATCTGCGCCTGACGCTGACGCTCAACGGCAAGATCATGCAGGACGAATCGAGTGCCGACATGATCTATGGCGTGGCGCGCCTGATCGAGTATCTGTCGGCGCATGTCCAACTTCTGCCGGGCGATCTGATCTGCACCGGCTCGCCGGCGGGCAACGGCGCGCACTACAACCGCTTCCTCCAGCCGGGCGATGTGATGGAAGCATCGATTGACGGACTCGGCACGCAGCACAATCCCTGCGTGGCCGAGATCAAATCTGGGGTTTGAGATGGCGAATTTTTCCTTCGATCGCGACGCACTGATCGAGCGCGCCCGCAAGCTGACGCCGGTTCTGAAAGAACGCGCGGCGGAAACGGAAAAATCTCGGCGGCTGCCCGAACGGACATTGGCCGACTATCGCGAAGCCGGATTGATGGGATTGCTCAAACCGAAGAAATTCGGCGGGCCCGAAGTGCGGATCGACACCGCGATGGAAGTGACGGCGGAGCTGGCGCGCGGCGACGGTTCGGCGGCTTGGGTGTGGGTGATCCTCAACTGCCACGACACGCTGGCCGCCTTCTTTCCCGAGGAGGCGCAGCGCGAATTCTGGTCCGATCCTGAAGCGCTGATGGCGTCGAGCTTCGCGCCGGCGGGGAAGATCGATAAAGAGGGCGCCGGCTATCGCCTGTCCGGCAAATGGTCCTATTGCAGCGGGGTCGATTGCGCGCAATGGCTGCTGCTCGGCGCATTTGCGGGTATGCGCAGCCTCGACCCGCCGATTCCGGATTTGGCCTATGTGCTGGTGCCCCGCCAGGACCTGACGATCATCGACGATTGGCATGTCGTCGGGCTTCGCGGCACCGGAAGCAAAAGCGTGGTGGCGCAAAACATCTTCATCCCGGCGCATCGCACCGTGTCGTGGGCCGCGACGGGAGACGGCACCGCGCCGGGCGGAAAGCTGCATGAGAGTCCGCTCTATCGGGCGCCGATGATGTCGTTTTTCCCGTTTTTCATCGCCTCTCCCGCCGCCGGCATCGCGCGCGGCGGCCTCGACGCCTTTGTCGCCGAGATGAAAACCCGGCACGCCGCCGACATGACGCCGCTGGCCAGATCGCCCGCCATTCAACTGCGTATCGCCGAGGCGTCGGCGCTGATCGACGCCGCCGATCTGCTCTACCGACGGTCGCTGCGCGAGACCATGGACAAGATTTTCGCCGGCGAGACGCTAAGCGTGGATCATCGCGCGCGCAGCCGCCGCGACCAAGCCTATTCCCTGGTATTGGCGAAACGCGGGGTCGAGCTGTTGTACGCCGCCGAAGGCGCACGCGGCCTCTATGACGACCATCCGGTCCAGCGCGCCGCGCGCGACCTGCAGGCGGTGTCGTCCCATATCGTCGCGAGCTGGGACGCACCCGCCTTGACCTATGGAGCCGTAACCCTCGGCCAAAATCCCGGCAACGCGATTCTCTGACGCGTCACCTTCACGGCCGGTCACCTTCCCGACAGCAAGATGTCGCGCGCCAGCAAATGATCGTCGAGCATCGCCCCGAAAGCTGTCCGGCCGGTTCGGCCTAAAGCGCCGCAGGTCACGATCTTCCGATCACCTCTTGCTATTCCTCGACGCCCATGTGACTTGCTCGTGGCGTGAGGAGGCGGCACATGGCGACACCCAAGAAAGACCCCAAACCCCGTGAGATTGAGCAGCGGACTGAGAAGATACGAGAACATCTAACGAAGGCTCACGCCGCCACGAAGGATCACCCGAGTGGCAGCGCCATTGCCAACATCAGCGCCGAAATACAGATATTGCTTAGGGAGATTGAGGAAATCGCATCGACGATGGGCTAGCCTTCGGCGCACCGCGCCGGCCAGCTCCGACCGAGCGACAGGGACGGGCGCCAGGCCGACATCGACCCATGCGAACATGAGCCTCGTAATCCCTCACTCACGTCCCACCGTCGGTCGATGTATCCGATATGGCTTAGGTGACCGCAACAAACGCGCTGATCTAACTGTTTGTTACGTCGGCGGTACCGCCGTGTCGTTCATAGAAAAACAAGAGGTCGGCCTTCCGGCTAACCTCTTGTTTTCCATATGGCTCCCCGGGACGGATTCGAACCATCGACCAACCGGTTAACAGCCGGTTGCTCTACCGCTGAGCTACCGGGGATCAGAGCGCCGCCTCATTCTATATGAGTTCGGCGCGAAACGAACACGCCCCGTTTGGAGGCCGGAAGCGGAATCGAACCGCTGTACGAGGATTTGCAGTCCTCTGCATAGCCACTCTGCCATCCGGCCGGGGGACGCGGATATTGGCGGCAGCGTCCGTAAGGGTCAAGGCGCGGCGCGCGCGATCAGATCCCGCCCCAATCGAGCGGCCGGGACAAGACAGGCGGGTCGAACGGCGGGTACTGATAGGCCCGGGTCCAGGGCCGCGCGGCGTAGCCCGACGGGTCGGGCTTCACCGCCAGCGTCTGATAGAGCGACAGCCAGCCGCGGTCGAACGCCAGCGCCGACCCGGCCATGTAAATCCGCCAGATGCGGTATTTGGCCGGCCCGACCAGCGCCTCCGCCCCGTCGCCGCGCGCCTCGAGCCGCCGCACCCAGTGCAGCAAGGTCTGGGTGTAATGCGGCCGCAGGCTTTCCATGTCGATGACGTCAAGCCCGGCCGCCGCCGTCTCACGCACCATCCGCGAGACATGCGGCAACTCGCCGCCCGGAAAGACATAGCGTTCGATGAAGCCGGAGCCGCGCGGCGCCAGCGTGCCGCTG
>JANWJX010000054.1 GCA_025451725.1 Allostellaceae bacterium | reverse complement strand
TGTTCGGCACCAGCACCGGATAGGACACGCCCGGCGCGCGATGGAGGCCCGCCAGCACCTCGGCGGTGTCCGCCATTTGCGGAATCCATTTCGGCGACACGAAACTGCCGGCCTCGACGGTCTTGAGACCCGCATCGGCAAGCCGTTCGATGAGCGCGATCTTGATCGCGGCGGGAACCGTCGTGGCCTCGTTTTGCAGCCCGTCGCGCGGCCCGACCTCGACCATGCGCACGCGCTTCGGCAGATTCATTTTGCCTCCGCCGCGGTAAAGGCGATCAGCGCCGCGCCCTCCTCGACCAATTCGCCCACCATGTAATTGACGGCATCGACCGTGCCGTCGGCGGGCGCGGCGATGGTGTGCTCCATCTTCATCGCTTCCAAGATAAGAATTGGCTGGCCGCGTTTCACGGTATCGCCCGCCTTCGCCATCACCTGCACGATCTTGCCCGGCATCGGCGCCGTCAGCCGCCCGCCCGCAACGGCGGCATCGTCACGATCGGCGAACGGATCGACATAGTCGAGCTGCCACGAGCCCTCGTTATCGATGACGGTGAAGCGGTCGCCGGAGCGCACAACGTCGAATTGTTCTTCGGGAGCCGCCGCCGACGCGGCGACGTTGTATTCCTTGTCGCCGAAGCGCCAGCGGATCGTCGGCGTCACTGCGCCGTCGAGCCGCCAGCCGTCACGCGTCGTCCAAGGCGAGAAGCGATCGGCGGACGGCCGACGCTGCTCCCCCGCCAACAGCGCGTGGCTCGCGGCGGCGAAGGCGGCATCCGGCGCGGGCGGCGCGGCGAGCGCCTGACGATGGCGCGCGATGAAACCGGTATCGACGGCACCTACGCTGAAATCGGCGTTGTGTGCGATGCGCAGCAGAAAATCGCGGTTGGTCGTGACCCCGGCGACGCGATACTGGCCCAGCTTCGCCGATAGACGCTTGATTGCCGCCGCGCGACCATCGCCCCAGACCGCCAGCTTGGCGATCATCGGATCGTAGTAGGGCGTTATCGTATCGCCCTGCCGTACGCCGGTTTCGACCCGCACGATCGCGGTGTCGATGAGCGGATGGAGAAAATTCAGTGTACCGGTCTGCGGCAGGAAATCGCGCTCCGGGTCTTCGGCGTAGATCCGCGCTTCAATAGCGTGGCCATGATATCCGATTTTGTCCTGGCTCAATGGCAGGGTCTCGCCCGAAGCGACGCGCAATTGCCATTCGACGAGATCGAGCCCGGTGATCAATTCCGTCACCGGATGTTCGACCTGGAGCCGCGTGTTCATCTCCATGAAATAGAATTTGCCGCCGCCGACAATGAACTCGACGGTGCCGGCATTGACGTAGTTCACCACGCGCGCCGCGGCGACCGCCGCGTCGTGCAGCGCGCGGCGCATCTTCGCGTCGAGATCGGGCGCGGGCGCTTCCTCGATCACTTTCTGGTGGCGGCGTTGCACCGAGCAGTCGCGCTCGAACAGATGGACAATGTTGCCGGCGCGGTCGCCGAACACCTGCACCTCGATGTGACGCGGCCGCTCGAGATATTTCTCGATCAGCACCCGGTCGTCGCCGAACGCGGACGCAGCCTCGCGTTTCGCGCCCGCCAGCGCGGCGGCGAGGTCGGCGGCGCGTTCGACCACGCGCATGCCCTTGCCGCCGCCCCCCGCCCATGCCTTGATCAGCACCGGATAGCCGATCTTTTTCGCCTCTGCTGCGAGCGTCTTCTCGTTCTGATCGTCGCCATGATAGCCGGGCACCACCGGCACGCCGGCCTTTTCCATCAGCGCTTTCGCCGCCGCCTTCGAGCCCATGGCGCGGATCGATTCCGGCGACGGACCGACGAAGACCAGGCCGGCCTTGGCGCACGCGTCGGCGAAGTCGGCATTCTCCGCCAGGAAACCATAACCGGGATGCACCGCTTCGGCGCCCGTCTGACGCGCCGCGGCGACGACGGCGGCGATGTCGAGATAGGAATCCCGCGCCGGCGGCGGGCCGATCCGAATCGCCTCATCGGCCTCGCTGACATGGAGCGCATGCGTGTCGACGTCGGAATAGACCGCGACGGTCGCGACGCCCATGCGCCGCGCGGTGCGGATCACGCGGCACGCGATCTCGCCACGATTGGCGATCAGCAGTTTGCGGAACATGCGCTCATGCCGGAAATTCTTGGTGCGTCCCTCGACTGCTCGCGCCGCTACCGCGGCGCTCCGCGCTGGGGATGAGGATTTTTCTTTGTGCCATCAAAATCGGTCCTCATCC
The DNA here is from genome assembly GCA_025451725.1 of Allostellaceae bacterium. GTDB lineage: Bacteria > Pseudomonadota > Alphaproteobacteria > ATCC43930 > CGMCC-115725 > JAATGI01. The sequence continues at coordinate 14,046 of JANWJX010000054.1, read as the reverse complement.
TGAGCACGCAGCCCAAATGAAATCGGGGCGAGTAGTCGAAGGATGCACATCATCAATGCAGCACTAGCGCCGCCATGAAGGCTTGCGCTTCTCCAGGAACGCCGTGGTGCCTTCGCGCCCTTCGGCGCCGGCGCGCGCGTCGGCGCTTGCCTGCGACGTCGAACGTAGGACCGCGTCGTCGACGTCGCGGTGCGCCAGATCGATCGCGAGACGCTTCGATACCGCCTGCGCTTGCGCGCCGCCCTCGAGCAACATGGCGACGAATTTCTCGACCAGCGCGTCCAGCTCGGCCCGCGGCGCGGCCTCGTGCACCAGGCCGATGCGCCGCGCCTCATCGGCCGAAAATCGCTCGGCGGTCTGGAACAGGCGGCGCGCCACACGCGAGCCGATCGCGGCGACGAGATAGGGGCCGATCGTGCCCGGCACCAGCCCGTACCGCACCTCGCTGACCGAAAACACGGCTTCGGTGCTGGCGACGGCTATGTCGCAGCACGAGATCAAGCCGACGCCGCCGGCAAACGCCGCACCGTTGACGCGCGCGACGGTGGGCTTCGGGAAATCGTTGAGTCGCCGCAGCATCGCGGCAAGCCCCATCGCGTCCGCGAGATTCTCGGCGGGGCTGAACCCGCCCATCCGGCGCATCCAGTTGAGATCGGCGCCGGCGGAGAAACTCGCGCCCGCTCCCGTCAACACCAGCACCCGCACCGATGCGTCGCCCGCGAGCCGTTCCAGCGTCTTCGTCAGTTCCGCGATCGACACATCGTCGATGGCGTTATGCACCTCGGGCCGGTTGAGGGTGACGGTCGCGACGCCGCGCGCGTCGGTTTCGACAAGAACTCTGTCCATGATCACATCCGGAAAACGCCGAAACGGGTCTTGGGGATCGGCGCGTTGAGGCTGGCGGAAATGCCGAGCGCGAGCACGCGCCGGGTCTCGGCCGGGTCGATCACGCCGTCGTCCCACAGCCGCGCGCTGGCGTAATACGGATGGCCCTGCGCCTCGTATTGCGCGCGGATCGGGTCCTTGAATTTTTCCTCATCTTCCTTCGGCCAGTCCTTGCCGGCGGCTTCGAGATTGTCGCGGCGCACCGTAGCGAGCACCGACGCCGCCTGCTCGCCGCCCATCACCGAGATGCGCGCGTTCGGCCACATGAACAAGAAACGCGGGTCGTAGGCGCGGCCGCACATGCCGTAATTCCCCGCGCCGAAACTGCCGCCGATGATGACGGTGAATTTCGGCACGCGCGCGCAGGCGACCGCCGTCACCATCTTGGCGCCGTCCTTGGCGATGCCGCCCGCCTCGTATTTCTTGCCGACCATGAAGCCGGAAATGTTCTGGAGGAAGATCAGCGGCACGCCGCGCTGGGCGCACAGCTCGATGAAATGCGCGCCCTTAAGCGCGCTTTCGGAAAACAGGATGCCGTTATTGGCGACGATGCCGACGGGATATCCCCATAGCCGCGCGAAGCCCGTCACCAGCGTCTCACCGTAAAGCCGCTTGAACTCGTCGAACTCGCTGCCGTCGACGAGACGCGCGATCACCTCGCGCACGTCATAGGGCTTGCGCGTGTCGTTGGGCACGACGCCGTAGAGTTCGTCGGCCGCGTAAAGCGGTTCCTTCGGCTCCGCCATATCGAGCGTCGGGCGTTTCACGGTGTTGAGGTTGCCGACGATGCGGCGCGCGATGCCCAGCGCATGCATGTCGTCTTGCGCCAGATGGTCGGCGACGCCCGATGTCCGCGCATGAACCTCGGCGCCGCCGAGTTCCTCGGCCGTCACGATCTCGCCGGTCGCCGCTTTTACCAGCGGCGGCCCGCCGAGAAAGATCGTGCCCTGCCCCTTGACGATGATGGTCTCGTCCGACATCGCCGGCACATACGCGCCGCCCGCGGTGCACGACCCCATCACCAGCGCGATCTGCGGGATGTCCGCGGCCGACAGAGTCGCTTGGTTGTAGAAGATGCGGCCGAAATCGTCGCGGTCCGGAAACACTTCGTCCTGGTTCGGCAGATTGGCGCCGCCGGAATCGACGAGATAGAGGCACGGCAAGCGGTTCTCGCGCGCGATCTCCTGCGCCCGCAGGTGCTTCTTCACCGTAATCGGATAATAGGTGCCGCCCTTTACCGTCGCGTCGTTGGCAATGACGACGCATTCGCGGCCCGCGATCCGGCCGATACCGGTGATGATGCCGCCGGCCGGCACCTCGTCCGGATACATTTTGTAGCCGGCGAACGCCGAGAGTTCGAGAAATGGCGCGCCGGGATCGAGCAATCGGTTGACGCGGTCGCGCGGCAGCAATTTGCCGCGCGAAAGATGCCGCTCGCGCGAAGCGTCGCCGCCGCCTTTTGCGATCTCCGCCAATCGTGCGCGCAGATCGTCGACCAATCCGTGCATATGCGCCGCGTTGGCGCGAAATGCCTCCGAGCGCGGATCGAGCGCGGTCTTCAGGACGGGCATGTCATGCCGTTTTCTGCACCTTGAGGCCGAGTTCCTGGATCATGGTCTCGCGCATCATGAATTTCTGCACCTTCCCCGTGACCGTCATCGGGAAAGCGTCGACAAAACGGATGTAGCGCGGGATTTTGTAATGCGCGATCTGGCCCTTGCAGAAAGCCTGGATCGCCTCCGGCGTTTCGCTCTCGCCGGGCTTGAGTTTCACCCAGGCGCACAGTTCCTCGCCGTATTTCTGATCCGGCACGCCGATCACCTGCACGCTTTCGATCTTGGGATGGCGGAACAGATATTCCTCGACCTCGCGCGGATAGACGTTCTCGCCGCCCCGGATCACCATGTCCTTGAGCCGCCCGACGATGTTGCCGTAGCCGTTTTCATCGAGGGTCGCGAGATCGCCGGTATGCATCCAGCCAGACTTGTCGAGCGAGTCCGCGGTTTTCTCCGCGTCGTCCCAATAGCCCAGCATGACGCTGTAACCGCGCGTGCACAGTTCGCCGGGTGTGTTAGGCGGCACGATGCGGCCCTCGGTATCGACGATCTTTACTTCGACATGCGGATGAATGCGGCCGATGGTCGAGACCTTGCGCTCCACCGTGTCGTCCGCGGTGGTCTGGAAGCTGACCGGGCTGGTCTCGGTCATGCCGTAGGCGATCGTCACGTCCGACATGTGCATGTCGTCGATGCAGCGCCGCATCACCTCGATCGGGCACGGCGCGCCTGCCATGCAGCCGGTGCGCAGGCTCGACAGGTCGAAGCGCTTGAAGTCGGGATGGTTCTGCTCGGCGATGAACATGGTCGGCACGCCGTAGAGCGCCGTGCATTTCTCCGCCTCGATTGTTTCGAGCACCGCGAGCGGATCGAACGCTTCGCCGGGATAAACCATCGCCGCGCCGTGGGTGATGCAGCCGAGATTGCCCATCACCATGCCGAAGCAATGATAGAGCGGCACCGGGATGCACAGCCGGTCGGCCTCGGTGAAGTTCATCGCGCGCGCGACGAAATAGCCGTTGTTGAGAATGTTGTGATGCGTCAGCGTCGCGCCCTTCGGCATGCCGGTGGTGCCGCTGGTGAACTGGATGTTGATCGCGTCGTCGAATTGCAGCGTCCTGGCGAGTTCGTCGAGCCGAGTCTGGTGACGGTCGCGGCCTGACGCCATCACGTCCTCGTACCGGAAGAAGCCACGCTTCTCGCCGTCGCCGATGCGGATCAACGCGCGCAGATTCGGGAGGCGCTTGGCGTCGAGCCGGCCGGGGGCCGAGCGATCGATCTCGGGCGCCAGCTCGCGCAGCATGCCGACATAGTCGCTGGACTTGAACGAATCCGCCGTGATCAGCGCCTTGCAGCCGACCTTGTTGAGCGCGTAGTCGAGCTCGCTCAGGCGATACGCCGGGTTGATGTTGACCAGGATCAGCCCGGCCTTCGCCGTGGCGAACTGCGTCACGCACCATTCCGCATTGTTGGGCGACCAGATGCCGACGCGGTCCCCCGGCTCCAAGCCCAGTGCCAGCAGGCCACCGGCCAACGCGTCGACACGCTTCGACAATTCGGCATAGGACCAGCGGACATTCTGATGCCGCACCACCAGCGCATCGCGATCGGGCCAGCGCGAAACCGCCTTGTCGAAATGCACGCCGATCGTGTCGCCGAGCAGCGGCACCGGCGAGGCGCCATGGACGTAGGATTGCGTCAGCTTGGTCATGGCGTTGCTCCTATTCCCACCCGACGCAATAGGGTTCGGGCTTCAAATCCTCCGGCGCGCCGGCGACATCCGGCGGCGGGTATTTTTCGCGAAAGGTAAAGGCGTGTGGCGTCGGACCGTTGGCGCGCAAATGGTCGAGCCGCGCCAACGCCTCGTCAACCGTTGGAATATGACCCGCCGGCACCCACCACAGGGACAGGAACGGCTGCTCCGGTTTTTCTAACCATTCGCGGCGGCGCACCATGACCTTGGTGTGGTTGGAGCGATAGACAAACTCGAACAGCGCTTCGACCGACTGCCACACCGACATATTGACCAGGAATTGCGGGTCGGGGCTGACCTGGATGTCGGTGGCGTTGCCGCTGTCGCTCTTGAGTCGCCAGACAAAACCCGGCGATATGTCGGCGAGCGCGTTGATCCGCTCGAGTGCGGCCATGAACTCGGCGACCTCGGGCGAATCGGTCGGCGCCACCAGCCGCCCGACGTTAAGCTGTGCGATATGCCAATTCATCGTTCCTCCCACGCGAACCAGTGTAGCTCAACAAAAAGGGGCGGCAAACGCCGCCCCTTCGGTATTCGATAGTCCGGTCGGATCAGAACGTGACCCAGGCGCCGTCGCGCCAATAGCCGCGGCCGCGATGCTCGCGCCAGACGAAATGCTCGCCGTGCCGCCAGCGCCAGCCGTCGGGATGGACCACCAGGCCCCATTCCGGGTGATAGTGGTAACGATGGCCGCGGACATGCCAGCATTCGCCGGCCCCGTTGCAGACGATGGCCGCCGACGCGTCGGCCGCGGCCAGGGTCATGGCGCCAACGCCGAGCAAGCCGGCGATGGCAAGTTTCGAAACGATCTTCATGCGTTCTCCTCGGATGATAGCACCCATGGCGGGCAACGGGCCGGCGGTCGGGTAAGTTCCCGCCGACTTGATAAACCCTGAAATATTACGATTCGCACCGTGTCTCCATCCCCGCTATCGTTGCGTGGTGTGCGGGAGGAACGATATGGCGCAGTCCCTAGCCCGGACCGTCACCGGCTCTATCGTTTATCTCGGCCCGATGGCCGAGCGGCCACGCTTTCACGCCAACGACCATTCGCGCGATAATCTGGTGCTGCAAAAGCACAAAGTGACGGTCGAGGATGCGCGCTCCCGCGGGGTGCCGGCGTCGCTGGCGCGCGAAGGCTTCACCCTGGTGCCGCATAAGAGCGCTATCGCCGATTTCCGCGATGCCGACCAAGTGGCGAAATACGCCGCGGGCGAGATGGATGCGTTGCTCAAGCAGGTAAGCGGCGCCGACGCGGTCGTCATGTTCGGGCCCGCCATCCTGCGCTTTGGCGAACGTTCGACCGAAGCCGGCAAGCTCAACAATTCGCAGCCGGCGCGCTTTTCGCACATCGATTCGAGCGACGCGCGCTCGCGCGATGCCGCGAAGCAGTTTGCGCCGAAAGACCGGCCCTACCGGCGCTATGTGCAGTTCAACGTGTGGCGGGCGATCTCGCCGCCGCCGCAGGACATTCCGCTCGGCGTGTGCGACGCGCAAAGCGTTGCGCCGGGCGACCTCGTCATCGGCGATGCGGTGTTCGACCATTACGGCGTGCCGGAATGGACTTCGGAAAGCACGCTGGTGCGGGCGAACCCGGCCCATCGGTGGAGCTATTACTCCAACATGACCCGGGACGAGGCGCTGGTGTTCGTGTGCAAGGATTCGGAAACGGGCCGCCCGCAGAACGTGCCGCATTGCGCCTTCGACGATCCGTCATGCCCGCCGGGCGGCGTTCCGCGCGCCAGCATCGAAATGCGCGCGATGGCGTACTGGTTCTAGGGAGGCGAGGATGGGCCGCGTTCAGGACAAGATCTGTTTCGTCACCGGCGCGGCGGGCGGCATCGGCGCCGCGGTGGCGCGGATGCTGGCGAAGGAAGGCGCCAAGGTCGCGGTCGCCGATGTGGCCGACGCGGAACCGCTGGCGAAAGAAATCGGCGGCAAATTCCACCGTCTCGACGTCACCGACGAGGCGCAGTGGGCCGACGCGATCGGCGCCGTCGACAAGAAGATGGGCCGCATCGACGTGCTGGTGAATGCGGCCGGCATCGAAGGCGACCTGCAAGCCGGCAATCCCGAGACCACGTCGCTCGCCGAATGGCGGCGCGTCCACGCCGTCAATCTCGACGGCACCTTCCTCGGCTGCCGCGCGGTGCTGCCGGTGATGAAGCGCGCTAAGAAAGGCTCGATCGTCAACATCGCGTCGATCGTGTCGTATTTCGGCTCGCCCAACGCCGTCGCCTACAGCACCAGCAAGGGCGGCGTGCAGACCTTCACCAAGTCGGTGGCGCGGTACGGCGCGCGGGATGGAAGCCGCATCCGCTGCAACTCGGTGCATCCCGGCGTGATCCGCACGCGGATGATCAAGAACATCTGGGCGGAGAGCGCGCGGCTGCTGAACCGCAGCGCCGAGGACGTGGAGAAATTGTCGCTGCGCATGGTGCCATTCGGCGAACTCGGCGAGCCGGAAGATGTCGCCTATCTCATCCTTTATCTGGCATCCGACGAGTCACGCTATGTGACGGGCTCGGAATTTCAGGTCGATGGCGGCTGGCACCTGGTCGAGGCGCGAAGCTGATTACGCCGTTTCCTCGAACAGTTCGCGGCCGATCAGCATGCGGCGGATTTCCGAGGTGCCGGCGCCGATCTCGTAGAGCTTGGCGTCGCGTAAGAGGCGCCCGGTCGGGAAATCGTTGATATAGCCGTTACCGCCCAGCGCCTGGATCGCCTCGAGCGCCATCCAGGTTGCGCGCTCGGCGGCGTAAAGGATCGCGCCCGCCGCGTCCTTGCGCGTGGTCTGGCCGCGGTCGCAGGCGCGCGCCACGGAATACACATAGGCCTTCGCCGCGTTCATCGTGGTGTACATGTCGGCGAGCTTGCCTTGCATGAGCTGAAACTCGCCGATCGATTTGCCGAATTGCTTGCGTTCGTGGACGTAGGGCAGCACTTGCTCGAGACAGGCCTGCATGATGCCGAGCGGCCCCGCTGCCAGCACGGCGCGTTCGTAATCGAGTCCGCTCATCAACACGCGCACACCCTCGTTGACGCGTCCGAGCACATTTTCCTCGGGCACCTCGCAATCGGTGAACACCAGTTCCGCCGTCGGCGAGCCGCGCATGCCGAGCTTGTCGAGCTTCTGCGCCGGTGCGAACCCCTTCATGTGCTTTTCGACGATGAAGGCGGAAATGCCGCGCGCATCTGCTTTCGGGTCGGTCTTGGCGTAGACCACCAGCGTATCGGCCTCGGTGCCGTTGGTGATCCACATCTTGGTGCCGTTGAGCAAGTAGCGGCCGCCGCGCTTGTCGGCGCGCAATTTCATGCTCACCACGTCGGAACCGGAGCCCGGCTCGCTCATGGCGAGCGCGCCGACCTGCTCGCCCGAGATCAATTTCGGCAGATATTTGCGCTTCTGCGCGTCGCTGCCGTTGCGGCGGATTTGGTTGACGCAAAGATTGGAATGCGCGGCGTAGCTGAGTCCGATCGAGGCCGAACCGCGGCTCACTTCCTCCATCGCCACGACATGGGCGAGGTAACCCATGCCGGTGCCGCCATATTCCTCTTCGACCGTAATGCCGTGCAGGCCAAGCGCGCCCATCTTGGGCCAAAGCTGGCGCGGAAACGCGTCGGTCTTGTCGATCTCGACCGCGAGCGGCGCGATCTCATCGTCCGCGAAGCCGCGCACTGTATCGCGCAGCTGGTCGATCTCGGCGCCGAGATCGAAATCCAGCATGGCGTAACGGTTACTCGGCATCGCGTTATGCCGCCGCAATAAAAAGATAGAAACCTGAACCACCAAGACGCCAAGGCGCCACGTTCAGTCCTGTATCAACATTGCGCCGTCCCGGCGGAAGCCGCGACGCACAGAAAAGTGGTTCTGTTTTTTTCTTTTTCATCGCGACAATCTACCCGCGGCCGAGGAACGGCATGGTGCGCGGCAGGACCAACGCCTCGAGCATGTTGACCTCGTGCGGCAGTTTCGCCATCAGCACCGCGACCTGCGCCAGGTCTTCGGCCTCCATGCGGCCTTCCGGGTTGGCGCCGATCTGTGCCGGCCGGCCGAGGCTGCTCACGGTGTTGCCGGGATGCAGGATCGACACCAGGATGCCGTGCTCGCGCGCATCGAGCGCAAAGGCGCGGGTCAGGCCTTCGAGACCGAATTTCGACGCGGTGTAGGGCACCGAGTTGCCGCGCGGCACCTTGGCCGAGACGCTGCCGATATTGATGATACGGCCCTGTTTCTGCGTCTTCATGATCTTGAACGCCTCGCGCGCGCACAAGAAACAACCGGTGAGATTGACGTCGATCACGCGCTGCCAACTCGCGAGCGGCAATTCGTCGGTTTTTTCGCGCGAGGCAACGCCGGCGTTGTTGATCAGCACGTCGACCCGGCCATGCGCCTTCATCGTTTTGTCGAAGAGCGCCAGCACGTCGGCTTCCTTGGTGACGTCGGTCGGCACGCCTATCGCCGTCCCGCCGGCGGCCTTGATCTCGCCCTCGACTTCCTTGAGTTGCTCCGCGCGGCGCGCGGCGAGCACGACCTTCGCGCCCTCTTTCGCATAAGCCAAGGCAATGGCCTTGCCGATGCCCGAATTGCCGCCGGTGATGATGGCGACGCGGCCCGTCAGCGCTTCCATGGTGCCTCCCAACGCATGATTGCCATTACGGTAGAGAATTGGCACGGCAAACGGAAGCGGGATAGTCTCGCCGCCATAACGAGGAGGAAGAAATGGCCAAGACCTATTGGATCTCCGTCTATCACGCGATCCACGACGAGAAGCGGCTCGGCGACTACGCCAAGCTCGCCGGCCCGGCGATCGAAGCCGGCGGCGGCAAGATGCTGGCGCGCGGCATGGCCGCCCACGCCTACGAGAAGGGCATCAAGCAGCGTGTCGTCATCATCGAATTCGAGAGCATGGCGAAAGCGGTCGCGACACATGACAGTCCCGGCTATCAGGCGGCGCTCAAGGCGCTCGGCAACGCGGTCGATCGGGACATGCGCTTCGTCGAAGGCTTGTAGTTGATCCGCCTCATCGGCGCCGCCGCCGTCGCTGCGCTATCTCTCGCTTCGGCTGTCGCGCTGGCGGCGGACGGCGACTGGCATGACGACGCGCCCGGAAAAATTCACCGCGTATCGGCGAACGATCTCCCGGCGCCGTATTTCACCAAGTCAGGCTTCAACCCGCCGCGTATCGTCAAGCGGCCGGAGGGCGCCGTACCGAAAGGGCCGCCGGGCGTCGCGGTCTCCTTATTCACCGACGAACTGCAAGGCCCCCGCCTCATCCGAGTGGCGCCCAACGGCGACATCTTCGTCGCCGAAACCGCGGCGGGCCGCGTCCGCGTTTTGCGCGCCGGCGGCGATGGCGCCAAGCCGACGGAGATGTCGGTTTTCGCAAGCGGCCTCCATGGGCCGTTCGGCATTGCCTTTTACCCGGCCGGACCCGACCCGCAATTCGTCTATGTCGGCGATACCGACGCGGTTCTGCGTTTCCCTTATCGCAACGGCGATCTCAAGGCGCGCGGCGCGGCGGAAATTCTGGTCAAGGATCGCTGGTCAGGGGGTGGGCATTCGACGCGCGACGTCGCATTTTCGCCCGACGGCAAGAAAATGTTCGTGTCGGTCGGCTCACAATCCAACGATGCCGAGGGGATGGCCGGCAAATCGCCGATGCAAATCATGTCGTTCGAGAAGAGTCATGCGCTTGGCGCGATGTGGGACGGCGAGGAAAACCGCGCCGACGTGCTGGCATTCACGCCCGACGGCAACAACATGCGGATCTACGCCACCGGCATCCGCAACTGCGTGAGCCTGCCGATCAATCCCGCCGACGGCGCGGTGTGGTGCACGACGAACGAGCGCGACGGGCTCGGCGATAATCTGCCGCCCGATTTCGCCACGTCGGTGCGCGAGGGCGCGTTCTACGGCTGGCCCTGGTATTACATCGGCGATCATCCCGATCCGCGTCATCCGAACGCCCGCAACGAACTTGACAGCGAAATCACCGTCCCCGACGTGCTGATCCAACCGCATTCGGCGCCGCTGCAAGGGGTCTTCTATGAGGGCGCGATGTTCCCCGAGCTGCGCGGCAGCCTCCTGGTGGCGCTGCATGGTTCGTGGAACCGCGCGACCCGCACCGGCGGCAAGCTCGCCCGCATTATTCTCAAGGACGGCAAGCCGACCGGCGACTACCAGGATTTGCTGACCGGCTTCATCGTCGCCAACACCGAAGTGTGGGGCCGCCCGGTCGGCGTCACGGTCGACCGCGCCGGCGCGATTCTCGTCAGCGAGGACGGCAACAGCACAATCTGGCGGGTCACGAAGAAGTAGCGCGCTACCAGGTCGCGCGCAGGCCGGCCGAGACCTGGTTGGCATTGTCGCGCCCGTCGAACGAGCCGTCGTAACGTACATACGCCGCGATCTGCTTCATCACCGGGAACTCGAAGTATCTAATCGTCAGCAGCCGGCGTCCTTCCGGGCGTCGATGAACAGCACCTTCGCATCTTCGGGCCGCGGCGCAACCGTCGCGGTGTTGCGATTGACGCGGAGAAACCTGGTTTCGGCGACACGGAAGTGGGCACCGGTCAACGACGGGACGATCTCGTCGAGGGCGTATTTTCGATAGCGGACATGCGCCGCGACCGCTGGCGCGTAGGTGGTGATGAGAAGGCGGCCGCGTTTATTCAACACCCGGTTCGCCTCGCCGAACGCCCGCGCGAGATCGACATAGCCGATGGTCTCGCACAGCAGCACGCAATCGAAACTGGCTTTGGGGAAGGGCAGGTTCATCGCGTCGCCGAGGACCGCCGCCGTCATTCCCCGTCGGTGCGCGCTTTTGAGCATGGCGAGCGAGACATCGACACCGACGACGCGATGTCCGGCATCGGCGAGGCGCCGTTCCAGTTCGCCGCCACCGCAACCGACCGAAAGGACTTTGCGGGGCGCGCGCGGAAAGCGATCGGCGATCCAACCGCGGAGCGCGCCCGAGACGACCGTGAAAGTGAAATGACCGCTGTCGCGCCAACCCTGCGCGCCGACCCGGTCGAACAGGGTTCTCGTCGCGCGTTTCGGCTTTGTCGGCTTTTTTCTGTTTTTCATCGGCGAATTAGCTTGGGTCCGCAAAAAATTGTACGATATTGACTCGATTGGAGATCACAATTCACCACTCATCCGGCCGATTTTTCCGATAAGGGGGCACATGCATGAGTAACGGCAGATCGCTTTCGCTTCCTGAGCTCGACGAGCGCATCGCGCTGCTTCGGGCGAATATCGCGCAACTGGTCGAACAGGCGGCGGCCAGTTCAGGCGCGGAGGACGAGAACCGGAACGCCGACCGGATCGCGCAGCAATCCGACGAGTTGGCGCGCCTGGTCAAGGAGCGCGACGCGCTGCAAGCGATAGCGCCGCCGGCAAAACCGAAAAGGGCAGCACCGAAAAAGGCAGCGCTCAAGAAGACCAACCCCAGGGCAAAAGCAAAGCCGGCAAAAGCGAAGCCGACGACCAAGCGGGCGAAAGCGAAGCCGACGACGAAACGGGCGAAAGCGAAGCCGACGACGAAGCGGGCGAAAGCGAAAAAAAGGAAGTAGCCGCGTTCAGATTGTCACGCGCGCGTCCGCTGGAATGATTGGCGGCGCCTTGTTGAGCTGTTCGATCGCAAAGCCCGCCGCCGCCTTGTAGCCCGCCATGAACTTCGTGCGCTCATCGGCCGGAATCACGTCGTCGATATTGTCGAACGTACCGCCGCACCGTTCGTCGACCATGTTGAGCAGGCCGAACGGTCCGGCGCCGCGATTGCGCAGGATGAGTTGCGAGATTGGGCCGCATAGTTTTTCGTCATAGGCCGCAAGCGCCTCTTGCGTCACGCCGCGCTCGACCATGACCGAGCCGAGGATTCGGGCATCGACGATAGCCTGGCTGCCGCCGTTGGAGCCGGTCGGATACATGGCGTGCGCCGCGTCGCCGAGCAGCAGCACCGCCCCATCGCGCCACGTCGGCACCGGATCGCGGTCGATCATTGGATTTTCGAAAATTGTGTCCGCGCGCCGGATCAGGTCGGGAACGTCGAGCCAGTCCCAGACCCAGCCATCGAAATGATGGATGAAATCGCCGACAGGAACCTGCCGGAACCAGCCATCCTGGTTCCAGCCCGCTGCACTGTCCATCGTGACTTCGGCGATCCAGTTGATCATTGAGAGACCGGTGCGCGGATCGGGATGGGAGATGGGATAGAACACCATGCGGTGGCGATGCGTGCCGAGGCCGACGAACGACGAGCCGCTGCGGATCGGCGCTCCCCGGCTCGTGCCGCGCCACATCACCGCGCCGCCCCAGTGGATCGGCGGCTGGGTGGGATGCATCTGCGCACGGATCGCGGAATGGATGCCGTCGGCGCCGATCAGCAGCGCGCCGGTTGCCTCACCGCGGGCGCCGTCGGCGGTTTCGATCAGCGCCGTCACGCCGTCGCTGGAATTCTTGCGGTAGCCGGTGACGCGGCTGCCCAGCTTGACCGCGTCCGCGCCGATCCGTTCCACCGTCTTTTGATAGAGCAGCATGTGAAACAGGCCGCGATGCACCGCGTATTGCGGCCAACGATAGCCGGCGAGGACGCCGCGCGGCTCGGCGTAAATGTCATTGCCGTTGAGCCCGACCAGCGCCCATTCCTTGGCGGGGAGTCCGACCCCGTCGAGATCTCGTTCGGTGATGCCGAGATCGTAGAGCTCGCGCACGGCGTTCGGCTGGAGATTGATGCCCACGCCGAGCGGGCGCATGTCCCGCGCGGCCTCATAGACGACGCAAGGCACGCCGATCTGATGTAGCGTCAGCGCCGTCGCCAGCCCGCCGATGCCGCCACCGGCGATGATCACAGTCTTATCGGACACGTCGGAATCCCGCCTTCAAACCTCGGCGTTTCAATACCTTTCCGACGCCGGTTACGGCAAGTGGCTTACCGTTGCTGTCATTGATATATCCTTATCGGTGGAAAGCGATCCGGAGACACCATGGCCCTTCCACCGATAAATGGCATTTCCTCGATGGCGACGCGCCAGCTCCTGGCGGAACTCCTCGCGCGATATTGCAAGGAGACGGGCCGCACGGTCTCGATCGAGGCGGTCGGCGGGGTCGATGCCGCCAAGCGCGTCCGGGCGGGCGAAGCCTTCGATCTCGTCGTTCTCGCAGACGACGTGATCGCGAAGCTCGCGGACGAGGGACACGTTGTCACAACCAGCCGGATGCCGTTCGTTCGCTCGGCGATGGCGCTGGCGGTGCCGACCGGCGCGACACGGCCCGACATCGGCAGCGAGGCGGCGGTCCGCGCGGCGCTGACGGGCGCGCGCTCCGTCGGTTATTCGACCGGCCCCAGCGGGACGCATCTTCTCACCGTGCTCAAATCCTGGGGCCTCGACCCCGCCGCCGAGCCCGGCCGCTTCGTTCAAGCAAAGCCGGGCATTCCCGTCGCCACCCTGGTCGCGCACGGCGAGGCCGCGGTCGGCGTTCAGCAACTGAGCGAATTTATCGGCGAGCCCGGGATCGAGATTGTCGGCCTCCTGCCGCCGCCGGTGCAGTCGGTGACGACTTTTTCCATCGGCATCGGCGCGCGCTCGGCGCATGCCGACGCGGCACGCGCGGTGATTGCGTATGTGCATGCCCCCGCTTCCGCAGAAACCAAGCGTCGGTTCGGCATGGAACCCGCATAACGATGTTGAAGCCTCCTGACAGAACGCTGTCAGGAGGCGTTTGTTAGCGTATCTCCCGTCGCAAACCCCGCGATGTTGAGGAGAGACCGATGAAAAACGCCGTCTGGTTCGAGATTCCCGCGACTGACCTCGATCGCGCGATCAAATTCTACGAGGAGATCTTCG
>JANWJX010000053.1 GCA_025451725.1 Allostellaceae bacterium | reverse complement strand
GGGACGGCGTGGAAATCAGGACGTCAGGCACCAAACAGTTGACCGACGCCGAACGGATCGACTGGCTGCGGCTGATCCGCAGCGACCATATCGGGCCGCGTACATTCCATTCGCTGGTCAGTCATTTCGGCAGCGCGCGTGCGGCGCTGGAGCGGCTGCCCGATCTCGCGCGGCGCGGCGGCGCGGCGCGTCCGGGCCGTATCTGCAGCGAGGACGAGGCCCGCAGTGAACTCGCGCGCAGCCGCCAGCTTGGCGTCAGCCTGATCGCGCCAGGCGAGACCGGCTATCCGCCGCGGCTCGCCGCACTGGAGGGCGCGCCGCCGTTGCTCGGCGTCCGTGGTGCGCTTGCGGTGCTGATGCGGCCGATGATGGCGGTGGTCGGCTCCCGCAATGCGTCCGGCGTCGGCCTGAAATTCGCGGCCAAGCTCGCGCACGATCTCGGCCAGGCCGGCTTTGTCATCGCCTCGGGACTGGCGCGCGGCATCGATCAGGCGGCGCATCGCGCCAGCCTGGGGAGCGGCACGGCCGCGGTGCTGGCCGGCGGCCACGACAAGGTCTATCCGCCCGAGCATGAGGATCTGCTCGCCACGATGCTGGAATCCGGCAGTGCGATTTCCGAGATGGCGATCGGCCATGTCCCCCGCGCCCGGGATTTCCCACGGCGCAACCGGTTGATCTCGGGCGTCGCGCTCGGCGTCATCGTGGTCGAGGCCGCGCACCGCTCGGGCTCGCTGATCACCGCGCGCATCGCCGCCGAACAGGGCCGCGAGGTGTTCGCGGTGCCGGGCTCGCCGCTCGACCCGCGCGCCGCCGGCACCAACGAACTGATCAAGCAGGGCGCGACATTGATCACGGAGGCATCGGATGTCATCCATGCCGTCGCACCGATCATGGAGCGGCCGATCGAATTGCGCGAGCCGGACCACGCCGAGCCGCTCGACTTCGAAGCCGGGGCGGACGATCGCGCACGCATTGTCGATTTGCTGGGACCGAGCCCGATCGGCCTCGACGACCTGATCCGGATCGCGGCGACCTCGCCTGGCATCGTCCGCACCGTGCTGCTCGAACTCGAACTCGCCGGGCGGCTCGAGCGCCATGGCGGCGGACTGGTATCGCTGCTCTAGCGGCGCGAGATCAGCCTATGAATTCCCGCCGCCATGCAATGACGGCTGACTCGTAGACTCGTAGGGTGGGCAAAGGCGCGTTGGCGCCGTGCCCACCATGATTGATCGCGATAAATGTCGGTGGGCACGCTGCGCTTTTGCCCACCCTACGAGCTGAGTTGCCCCACGCATCCAATTACGCGATTTTCGCGGTGGTACAGCCGGGAGCTGTGCAAGCAAAGCGTGTATTTTACAACTTTCTGGATGGAAATCCACACCTTCGGAACACCTCATCAACATCAGTCGATTTGACAGCGACCTCTGCTGCACCCATGTTCGGGTCGAAAGGGCCGACGCGAATCTCGCGGAAGCGGCCTTTATTTTTCCCGTAAGCCATTGGAATGACATGAATATCGTCATTGTCGAGTCGCCGGCGAAGGCCAAGACGATCAACAAATATTTGGGCGCGTCCTACGAGGTTCTGGCCTCGTTCGGCCACGTCCGCGATCTCCCGGCCAAGAACGGATCGGTCGATCCGGAGGCGAACTTCCAGATGATCTGGGAGGTCGACCCCAAGGCGGCAGGCCGGCTCAACGACATCGCGAGGGCGCTGAAGGGCGCCGACAAGCTCATCCTCGCTACCGACCCCGATCGCGAGGGCGAAGCGATCTCCTGGCATGTGCTCGAAGTGCTCAAGGAAAAGCGGGCCCTGAAGGGCCAGAAGATCGAGCGCGTGGTATTCAATGCCATCACCAAGCAGTCGGTGACGGATGCCATGAAGCATCCGCGCGAGATCGACGGCGCGCTGGTGGATGCCTACATGGCGCGCCGCGCGCTGGATTACCTGGTCGGCTTCACGCTTTCCCCGGTGTTGTGGCGCAAATTGCCGGGCGCACGTTCGGCGGGCCGGGTGCAGTCGGTCGCGCTGCGGCTGGTGTGCGACCGCGAGCTCGAGATCGAAAAATTCGTTCCCCGCGAATACTGGTCGCTGGTCGCGACCCTGACGACGCCGCGCGGCGAAGCCTTCGAGGCACGCCTGGTCGGCGCCGACGGCAAGAAGATCCAGCGGCTCGACATCGGCAGCGGCGCGGAGGCGGAAGACTTCAAGAAGGCGATCGAGGCCGCCAATTTCACGGTCTCCACCGTCGAAGCCAAGCCTGCCCGCCGCAACCCGCAGGCTCCCTTCACCACCTCGACCCTGCAACAGGAGGCAAGCCGTAAACTCGGCTTTGCGCCGGCGCATACCATGCGGATCGCGCAGCGGCTCTATGAGGGCATCGACATCGGCGGCGAGACCGCCGGCCTCATCACCTACATGCGGACCGACGGCGTCCAGATCGCCAACGAGGCGATCGCCCAGGCGCGCAAGGTGATCGGCGAAGACTATGGCAACGCCTATGTGCCGGATACGCCGCGTCAGTACCAGACCAGGGCGAAGAACGCTCAGGAAGCCCACGAGGCCATCCGCCCAACCGATTTGTCGCGCCGTCCCGCCGACATGCGCCGCCGGCTCGATACCGACCAGGCAAAGCTCTATGAACTGATCTGGATCCGCACCGTCGCGAGCCAGATGGAATCGGCGGAACTGGAACGCACCACGGTCGATATCGCCGCCAAGGCCGGCGGGCGCGTGCTCGAACTGCGTGCGACCGGTCAGGTCATCAAGTTCGACGGCTTTCTCGCGCTCTACCAGGAGGGCCGCGACGACGACGGCGACGACGACGATAGTCGCCGCCTGCCCGCCATGAGCGCGGGCGAAGCGCTGAAGCGTCAGGCGCTCGCGGTCACCCAGCATTTCACCGAGCCGCCGCCGCGTTTCTCGGAAGCTTCCCTGGTCAAGCGCATGGAAGAGCTGGGCATCGGCCGGCCCTCCACCTACGCCTCGATCCTGCAGGTGCTGAAGGATCGCGGCTATGTCCGGCTCGACAAGAAGCGGCTGCATGGCGAGGACAAGGGCCGCGTCGTGGTTGCGTTCCTGGAGAACTTCTTTGCCCGCTATGTCGAGTATGATTTCACTGCCAATCTCGAGGAGCAGCTCGACCGCATCTCCAACAACGAGATATCCTGGCAGCAGGTGCTGAGGGATTTCTGGGGCGACTTCATCGGTGCCGTCAACGAGATCAAGGACCTGCGCGTCACGCAGGTGCTCGATGCGCTCGACGACATGCTGGGGCCGCACATCTATGCGCCGCGCGAGGACGGCGGCGATCCCCGGCAATGTCCGACTTGCGGCACCGGCCGGCTCAACCTCAAGGCCGGAAAATTCGGCGCCTTCGTTGGCTGTTCCAATTATCCGGAGTGCCGCTACACGCGGCCGCTCGCGGCCGACAGCGAGGCCAGCGCCGATCGTATCCTCGGCAAGGATCCGGTGTCCGATCTCGATGTCGTCGTGAAGGCTGGACGGTTCGGTCCCTATATCCAGCTCGGCGAGCAGAAGGACTATGCCGAGGGCGAAAAGCCGAAGCGCGCCGGCATTCCGAAGAATCTGTCACCCGGCGATATCGAACTTGAGCTCGCCTTGAAACTGCTGTCGCTGCCGCGCGAGATCGGCCGGCACCCCGAGACCGGCGAGCCGATTACGGCGGGTCTTGGCCGGTTCGGCCCGTTCGTGCGCCATGAGAAGACCTATGCCAGTCTCGAGGCCGGCGACGAGGTGTTCGACATCGGGCTGAACCGGGCGGTCACGCTGATTGCCGAGAAGATCGCCAAGGGACCGAGCGGACGCCGTTTCGGCGCCGACCCCGGCAAGCCTCTGGGCGAGCATCCGGACCTTGGCGGTGTTGCCGTCAAGAACGGGCGCTATGGTGTCTATGTCACGGCGGGCGGCGTCAACGCGACCCTTCCGAGCGACAAGACGGCGGAGACCATCACCTTGCCGGAGGCCATCGCGCTGATCGACGAGCGCGTGGCCAAAGGCGGCGGCAAGCCGAAGCGCGGCAAGAAGGCAACGCCGGCAAAGATGGCGGCAGCCAAGGCCGACAATTCGAGCCCGGCGGCAAGACCAACCAAAAAGACGGCCGCGAAGAAACCCGCGGCTAAACCAAAATCCGATGCCACCAACAAGGCACGCGCGCCGGTGACGGCAACCGCCAAGACGTCGCCCGCGAAGGTTGCAAAGCCGGTCGCGAAAAAGAGCGCGGGCAAGGCAAGCGGATAGGTGTCCAGGCAGCGTGACAGCGAATTTCCCGGCCGGGACGTCATCGTCGCTTTCATCCGCGCGCATCCGGGAAAGGTCGGAACGCGCGAGATCGCCCGTGAGTTCGGTCTGAAGAATGCCGACCGGGTGCAATTGAAGGAGCTGCTGCGCGAACTCGCGGACGAAGGCGCGATCGCGAGGCGCGGCAAGAAGGTCCAGGAGCCGGCGGCCTTGCCACCGACCCTGGTTGCCGACATCACCGGCCGCGACCGCGACGGGGAATTGATCGCCACCCCTACCGAATGGGACGAGGTGGAAGGCGGCGAACCGCCGAAAATACGCATTCACGTCCCGCGCCGACCGCAGCCGGGCACAGCGGCCGGCGTCGGCAATCGCGCCCTGCTGCGCGTGGAGAAATCAGGCGAGGGCGAAGCCGGCGTCTACAGCGGACGCGTCATCAAGCTCATCGATCACAAGGAAACACGCCTGCTCGGGATTTTCCGCGCCCTGCCCGGCGGTGGCGGACGTCTGGTTCCGGTCGACAAGAAGCAGGCCGGCCGCGAGTTGAACATCGCCAAGGCGGACAGCAACGGCGCCGAGGACGGCGATCTCGTCAGCGTCGATCTGGTCCGCTCGCGCGGTTTTGGCCTTGCCTCGGGCAAGGTCAAGGAACGGCTTGGCTCGCTGGCATCGGAAAAAGCGGTCAGCCTGATCGCGATCCACGCCCACGAGATTCCGCAGGTCTTCTCGCCGGCGACGCTGCGCGAGGCCGAGGCGGCGAAGGCGGCGACCTTGTCCGGCCGCGAGGACTGGCGCGCGCTGCCGCTCGTGACCATCGATCCGCCCGACGCCAAGGACCATGACGACGCGGTGCATGCCGAGGCCGATTCCGATCCGAACAACAAGGGCGGCGCCATCATCCATGTCGCGATCGCCGACGTCGCCTTCTATGTACGGCCGGGTTCGGCACTCGATCGCGACGCGCTGACCCGCGGCAATTCGGTGTATTTCCCCGACCGCGTGGTGCCGATGCTCCCGGAGCGCATCTCCAACGATCTCTGCTCGCTGGTGCCGGGGCAGCCGCGCGGCGCGCTCGCGGTACGCATGGTGATCGGCGCCGATGGCCGCAAACGCTCGCACAGCTTCCATCGGATCCTGATGCGCTCTGCCGCCAAGCTCAGTTATGCGCAAGTGCAGGCTGCGATTGACGGGCGGCCCGACGACGTCACGGGTCCCCTGCTCGATCCCATTCTGAAGCCGTTGTACGACGCCTATGCGATGGTAAAGCGCGCCCGCGACGAGCGCGATCCGCTCGATCTCGACGTTCCCGAGCGCAAGATCCAGTTGAAGCCGGACGGCACGGTCGATCGCGTCGTCGCGCCGGAACGGCT
>JANWJX010000052.1 GCA_025451725.1 Allostellaceae bacterium | reverse complement strand
TGGCGGAGAGGGTGGGATTCGAACCCACGGTACCCTTGCGGGCACAACGGTTTTCGAGACCGTCCCGATCGACCACTCTGGCACCTCTCCGCGCCGCTAATACCCGGTCGAAATGGGATGAAGGGCGCGGAAAATAGCCCTTTCCGCGACCTCCGCCAAGAAGCATCTCCCCGGGGCTCAACCTGTTGACTTACTTGGCTTCGCGGCTATAGTGCGCGGCCTGCGGGCGGCATCGGGCCGGCCCCGCTCATCATTGCGTGCACTCATGTTTGCTGTCATCCGCACCGGCGGAAAACAATATCGCGTCACCAAAGACGACGTCATTACCGTCGAGAAGCTCGACGGCGATGTCGGCGCGTCCGTGAAACTCGGCGAGGTTCTGCTCGCGGGAGAAGGCGGCGACGCGAAGCTTGGCTCGGCCTTGAAGGGCGCCAGCGTCACCGCCGAAATCGTCGAGCAGGGTCTCGGCGACAAGGTCATCATCTTCAAGAAGCGGCGCCGGCACAATTACCGCCGCAAGCGCGGGCATCGCCAGCCGCAGACCGTGCTGCGCGTGACCGATATCAGCGCCGGTTCGTAAGGAGTTCCACGATGGCCCACAAGAAAGCGGGCGGCTCTTCGCGCAACGGGCGCGATTCCAAGGGCCGCCGCCTCGGCGTAAAAAAGTTCGGCGGCGAGATCGTCGTTTCCGGCAACATCCTGGTGCGCCAGCGCGGCACCAAGTTTCATGCCGGCGACAATGTCGGGACGGGGCGCGACCACACGCTGTTCGCGACCACGACCGGCGCCGTCGAGTTCCACACCTCGACCGGCGGCCGTACCTATATCTCGGTGGCGCCGCGGCCGCAGAGCGATTCCTGACGCCATTCCCGCCGAGCGGCGATTGCGAAAGGGGAATGGCAACATTCCCCTTTTTCTTTTGCCCACGCGGTAACCGACGATGAAATTCCTCGATCAAGCCAAGGTTTACGTGAAATCCGGCGACGGCGGGCCGGGCTCGCTGTCGTTCCGGCGCGAGAAATTCATCGAGTTCGGCGGCCCGGACGGCGGCGACGGCGGACGCGGCGGCGACGTCATCGTCGAAACGGCCGATAATCTCAACACGTTGATCGACTTCCGCTTTCAGCAGCATTTCACCGCGCAGCAAGGGCGCGGCGGCGCCGGCAAGAACCGCACCGGCGCGGACGGCACGCCCGTGGTGCTGCGCGTGCCCCCCGGCACGGAGATCCTCGACGAGGACAACGAGACGGTGCTGATGGACCTGACGCGCGCCGGCGAGCGCCGCGTCCTCCTTAAGGGCGGCGACGGCGGCTTCGGCAACGCGCATTACAAAAGCTCGACCAACCAGGCGCCGCGCCGCGCCGACAAGGGTTGGCCCGGCGCGGAGCGCACCATCTGGCTGCGCTTGAAGCTGATCGCGGATATCGGCCTCGCGGGATTGCCGAATGCCGGCAAGTCGACGCTACTCGCCGCGGTGTCGCGCGCACGGCCGAAGATCGCCGACTATCCCTTCACGACGCTGAAACCGCAGCTCGGCGTCGTCGGCGTGCATGGCGACGAGTTCGTCATGGCCGACCTGCCGGGCCTGATCGAGGGGGCGAGCGAAGGCGCCGGCCTAGGCCATCGTTTCCTCGGCCA
This sequence comes from Allostellaceae bacterium, assembly GCA_025451725.1. GTDB lineage: Bacteria > Pseudomonadota > Alphaproteobacteria > ATCC43930 > CGMCC-115725 > JAATGI01. The sequence goes on along the minus strand of JANWJX010000052.1, from coordinate 16,278 downwards.
TCTCGAACGCTGCGCCGCGATTTTCCATCTGATTGACGCCACCGAGGACAATGTCGTCGCCAACTGGCGCACGGTGCGGCGCGAACTCGACAAATACGGCCACGGCCTCGCTGACAAGCGCGAGATCATAGGCCTCAACAAGAGCGACGCGGTGCCCGCCGCCGACCTCGCCAAGAAACGCGCGGCGCTGAAGCGCGCCAGCAAGGGCGAAGTGCTGACCCTGTCCGGCGCGACCGGCCAAGGCGTGACCGAGGCGATGTCGCGCCTGTTCGACGTCGTGAAAGAAGCGCGCGACGCCGCCGCGCCCGCCGAAAAAGAAGCCGCGTCATGACCGAGACGCTCGCCACCGCCCGCCGGCTGATCGTCAAAATCGGCTCGGCCCTCTTGGTCGAGGACACCGGCGAGATCAAACAGGCCTGGCTCGACGCGCTGGCCGAGGACGTGGTGCGGTGCCGCGCGCGGGGGCAAGAGGTGCTGATCGTCTCGTCCGGCGCCATCGCCGCAGGCCGCTTGCAGCTCGGCCTGGTCGGCCGCGCGCTCAAGCTCGAGGAAAAACAGGCCGCCGCCGCTGCGGGTCAGATCCGGCTCGCCCATGCCTATCAGGAGGCGCTGGCGAAGCACGGCGTCTCGGTCGCACAGATTCTCCTCACGCCCGAGGACACCGAGGAGCGCCGCCGCCATCTCAACGCGCGCGCCACGCTCGAGACATTGCTCGCGCTCGGCGCGGTGCCCGTCATCAACGAAAACGACACGGTGGCGACCTCGGAGATTCGCTTCGGCGACAACGACCGGCTCGGCGCGCGCGTCGCGCAGATGATCAGCGCCGATACGCTGGTGCTGCTGTCCGACATCGACGGGCTCTACACCGGCGACCCGCGCGGCGACACGTCCGCGCGCCACATCCCCGAGCTGCGCGAGATCAGCGCCGAGATCGAGGCGATGGCGGGCAAAGCGCCCGCCGGGTATTCCTCGGGCGGCATGGTGACCAAGCTCGTCGCGGCGCGCATCGCCATCGCCGCCGGCTGCCGCATGGTCATCGCCAAGGGCGAGACGCTGCATCCGCTGCGCGCCGTCGAAAACGGCGCGCGCTGCACCTGGTTCCTGCCGTCATCCGAGCCGCTGACCGCGCGCAAACGCTGGATCGCGGGCATGCTGAATCCCGCCGGTAGCCTCATCATCGATGACGGCGCTGCGGCGGCGCTGAAACGGGGCACGTCGCTTCTGCCCGCCGGCGTGATCGCGATCGAGGGCGATTTCGAGCGCGGCGACCCGGTGTTGGTGCGCAACAAGGCGGGCGCCGAGATCGGCCGCGGCCTCAGCGCCTACTCCGCCACCGACGCGCGCGCCATCGCGGGCCACAAGAGCGGTGAAATCGAGGCGATTCTCGGCTACCGTGGCCGCGACGAAATGATTCATCGCGACGAACTGGTGATGTCGTGAGCATCGCGGAAAAGACATCGGACCTCGAGGGCGAGATGCGCGCCGTCGGCCGGCACGCGCGCGCCGCCGCCGCCGTCATGGCGCTGGCCGATCCCGCGCGCAAGACCGACGCCCTGAAGCGCGCCGCCGCCGCGATCCGCGCCGACAAGACCGCGATCCTCGACGCCAACAAGCGCGACATGGCGGACGCCGGCAATCTCTCGGGCGCGATGCGCGACCGACTGATGCTCGACGACAAACGCGTCGAAGCGATCGCCAAGGGCCTCGAAGAAGTCGCCGCTCTGCCCGACCCGGTCGGCGCCATCACCGAGCGCTGGACCCGGCCCAACGGGCTGGACATCGCGCGCGTGCGGATTCCGCTTGGCGTCGTCGGCATCATCTATGAGTCGCGGCCCAACGTGACGGCGGACGCGGGTGGGCTATGCCTGCGCGCCGGCAACGCCGCGATCCTGCGCGGCGGCTCCGAGAGTTTCCATTCCTCTCGCGCCATCGCGGCGAGCCTCCGGCGCGGCATCCGCGAAGCGGGTCTTCCCGAAGACGCGGTGCAGCTCGTGCCGAGCCGCGACCGCGAGGCGGTCGGCATGATGCTGCGCATGTCGGACCTCATCGACATCATTGTGCCGCGTGGCGGCAAGAGCCTGATAGAGCGCGTGCAGCGCGAGGCGCGCATGCCGGTGATCGCGCATCTCGAAGGCAACTGCCACGTCTATATCGACGCGCGCGCCGACGCGGCGAAGGCGAAGACCATCGTGATGAACGCCAAGATGCGGCGCACCGGCGTGTGCGGCGCCGCCGAGACGCTGCTGATCGACCGCACCGTCGCGGACAAGCAACTGCCCGCGATCCTCGCCGAACTTCACAAAGCCGGCTGCGAGATTCGCGGCGACGACACGGTGCGCGCGCTCGATCCCGCCGCCAAGACCGCGACCGAACAGGATTGGTACACCGAATTTCTCGACGCGATCCTCGCGGTGCGCGTGGTCGACGGGCTCGACGACGCCATCGCGCATGTCAACCGCTACGGCTCGCATCACACCGACGCCATCGTCACCGAGGACGCGGCGGCGGCCGAGACCTTCCTCAACAAGGTCGACAGCGCCATCGTGCTGTGGAACGCCTCGACCCAGTTCGCCGATGGCGGCGAGTTCGGCATGGGCGCCGAGATCGGCATCGGCACCGGGCGCCTGCCGCCGCGCGGCCCGGTCGGCGCCGAACAGCTCACCTCCTACAAATACGTCGTGCGCGGCACCGGCCAGGTGCGGCCCTGAGCGCGCTTCCCGGTTTCCTGCCGCCGCGCCGCGTCGGGCTGCTCGGCGGCTCGTTCAATCCGGCGCATGACGGGCATCGCCATATCAGCCTCGAGGCCTTGAAGCGGCTTGGCCTCGACGAAGTGTGGTGGCTGGTGTCGCCGCAGAATCCGCTGAAGCCCGGCGACGGCATGGCGCCATTTGCAACGCGATTGGCCGGCGCCCGCGCCGCCGCGCGCTCGCCGCGCATCCGCGCGCTCGATCTCGAAGCGCGGCTCGGCACGCGCTACACCATCGACACCATCGCCGCGATCCGCCGCCTGTTCCCGCGCACCCGCTTCGTCTGGCTGATGGGCGCGGACAATCTGCAACAGATCCGTCACTGGCTGCGCTGGCGCCAGATTTTCCGCCGCGTGCCGATTGCGGTGCTCGATCGCCCGACCTATTCTCGCGCCGCGCTGAGCGATCTCGCCGCGCGCGCCTTCGCCCGCCGGCGCGTCTCACCCGGCGCGGCGCGGCGTCTCGCCGACATGACACCGCCCGCCTGGACTTTCCTTCCCATCAAGCTCGATCCGCGATCCGCCAGTGCCATCCGCCAAAAAAAAATCGCCCGCCTCTAAAAAACGCGCCAAGCCGAGCGCGCTCTTGACCGCGTTGCGCAAGGCGCTCGACGACGGCCAGGCCGAGGACATCGTCGCCATCGATTTGCGCGGCAAATCGAGCATCGCCGACGATATGCTGGTTGCGTCCGGTCGCTCGGGACGCCAGGTCGCGGCGCTGGCCGAGCGCGTGATGGAGGCGCTCGCCGGGCGCGGCAAGAAGCGCGCGCCGGTCGAGGGCCTGAAGGCCGGCGACTGGGTGCTGATCGACGCCGGCGACGTCATCGTCCATCTCTTCCGTCCGGAAATTCGCGCGCGGTATAATCTCGAGAAAATGTGGGGCGCGGAATTCGACGGATCGGAATGAATTTATGGCGTTGCACCTGACCATTATCGCCGTCGGCAAGAAAGGCGCCGGCCCCCTGGCCGATCTCCAGCATCTTTATTCCGAGCGCATCACCTGGCCGCTGACCATTCGGGAGGTCGAGGAGAAGCGCCCCTCACCCACCGCCGCCGAGCGGATTCAGCGCGAGGGTAATCTATTGCTCCAGGCAATTCCGAAGGGCGCGATCGTGGTGGCGCTCGATGGCACCGGCACGCAATTCTCCAGCGAGGAATTCGCCCAGCGGCTCGGCAAGTGGCGGGACACCAGCGTGCCGGAGGTGATTTTCCTGATCGGCGGCGCTGACGGCCTCGCCGAGAATGTCCGCACCAAGGCCAATTACGTCATGTCACTCGGTTCGATGACGTGGCCGCATCTTCTGGCGCGCGGCATGCTGCTCGAACAGATCTATCGCGCCCAGACCATCCTCGCCGGCCACCCCTACCACCGGGCCTGATCTGCCGATATCCGCGGGCCTATTTGCGCAACATCGCCGCGGCGGGCTGTACGTCGACATGCGGATCGGCGTGCCGGTGAACCAATTTCCACTGGCCATTTTCACGGCGAAACACCGTCGTCACCCGAAGTGCAAGCGGGCGAACCTCCGCGCTTCCCGTCACCCTTACCTGGCTGCGTTCGATGTCCACCGCGTAAGCCAAGTCGGGTGTAGCGACAAGGGAAATGCTTTCCGTATGTCGCTCATCATCGTCGCTGGCGAAGCGTGCTGAAGCCCAGTCGTATCGCTTTGCGACTTCCGCCCAGCCCTTCTGAACGCCGCCCATTCCACCTGCGATCGTCACGTCATCGGCATGCGAGCAAAGGTCTTTGAACGGTCGCGGATTGCCTTTGACGAACTCTTTTTGCGCCCGATGGTATTGCTCGATGGTCTTTTGAAGATCGCCGGGTATCGTGGACATATTCGCTCCAATCTGCGTATCCGCCCTTGCCTGTCCGGCAACAGCCATTACGGCCGCACCGGCGCCCGATCTGAGAATGTCCCTGCGTTTCATCTCGCGTCCCTCAATTCACGGTGACGGTCGCCGGTCCGGCGGCGAATGTTCCAATCGCGCGGGCGTGGCCGAAGCCGCGCGCGCGGACTAGCGTCAGCACGTCCTCCGCCGCTCCGGGCGCGCAGGCGATCAGCAACCCGCCGCTGGTCTGCGGATCGCATAGCAGGTCGCGGTGCCACGCCGGACGCTCGCCCAGAGCCACGTCGTGCCCGTAGCTCGCCCAATTGCGCTTGGCCGCGCCGGTGCCGATGCCCGATTGCGCCAACTCGCGTGCGCCCTCGAATACCGGCAGCGCGTCGAAATCGACGCGCAGCGACAAGCCGGCGCCCTGGCACATTTCGAGCGCATGCCCCAGCAATGCGAAGCCGGTCACGTCGGTAACGGCGTGCACGCCGGCAATGTCCGGCAGCTCGGCGCCGACCGCGTTGAGCTGCGTCGTCGAAGCGAGCATTTCCTGGTAATACGCGTCGTCCAACTCGCCGCGTTTCAGCGCCGCGCTATAGATGCCGATGCCGAGACGCTTGGTCAGGATCAGCGTGTCGCCGGCGCGCGCGGTGGAATTGCGCAACACCCGCGCCGGGTCCGCGAGCCCGATGGCGGCAAGGCCGTAGATCGGCTCCGGCACGTCGATGGAATGGCCGCCCGCGACGGGAATATTGGCCTCGGCGCAGATCGACGCGCCGCCCGCCAAAATCTGCTGCGCGGTTTCGACCGGCAGTTTGTCCACCGGCATGCCCATGATCGCGAGGGCAAGAATCGGCGTGCCGCCCATCGCGTAGACGTCCGACAGCGCGTTGGCGGCGGCGATGCGGCCGAACGCGAACGGATCGTCGACGATAGGCAGGAAGAAATCGGTGGTCGCGATCACCGCCTGACGGTCGTTGATCCGCCACACCGCGGCGTCGTCCGACGTCTCGGTGCCGACCAACAGATTGGCGTAAGGCGCCGCCGCCGGCATTTTGGCGAGGATGTTGCTGAGAACGGACGGCGCCAGCTTGCAGCCACAGCCGCCGCCATGTGCGAGATCGGTCAATCGGATGGTTTTCATGCGCCGCCGACTGTAACCTCCGCGCCGTGAGAAAGCATCGTCAAACCCGGAAGGCAGACCTGCGTGCCCTGCCCGCCGTCGACGCCGTGCTGCGCGGCGCCACCGGGCAGCGGGCGGCGGCGCAATTCGGCCGCGCCCGCGCCACGGCGGCAATTCGCGCGACGCTGGCCGCGCTGCGCGCCGCGCCGCCACGGAATTTGCCGAACGCCGAGAACGTCGCCGCATCTTCCCTCGCCGCGCTGGAACAGGCCGAGATTTCGACCCTGCGCCCGGTGTTCAACCTCACCGGCACGATCCTCCACACCAATCTCGGCCGCGCCGTTCTGGCCGAGGCGGCGGTCGCGGCCGCGACCGGCGCGATGCGCGGCGCGGTGGCGCTGGAATACGATCTCGCAGATGGCGGGCGCGGCGAGCGCGACGATCATCTGCGCGCGCTGTTGCGCGAGCTGACCGGCGCCGAGGACGCCACCATCGTCAACAACAATGCGGCCGCCGTACTGCTGGTGCTCAACACGTTCGCGGCGGGGCGCGACGCCGTCGTGTCGCGCGGCGAGCTGATCGAGATCGGCGGCGCATTCCGCATGCCCGAGATCATGGCGCGGGCCGGGGCGCGCCTCCGCGAGGTCGGCACCACCAACCGCACCCATGTGAAGGACTATGCCGCCGCCATCGGGCCGAATACCGGCCTGGTCCTCAAGGTTCACACCTCGAATTATCGCGTCGAGGGTTTCACCGCCGAAGTGCCGGCACGCGACCTTGCCGCGCTGGCGCACAAGCGGAAGACGCTGTTGGCGCACGATCTCGGCTCCGGCACGCTCGCCGATCTGACGCGTTTCGGCCTCGCGCACGAGCCGACCGTCGCCGAGGCGGTAAGGGACGGCGCCGATTTGGTGACGTTCTCGGGCGACAAATTGCTCGGCGGCCCGCAAGCCGGATTCATCGTCGGCAAGCGCGCCGCCATCGCGCGGATCAACCGCAATCCGATGAAACGCGCGCTGCGCGTCGACAAGATCCGCCTTGCCGCCATCGAAGCGACGCTGCGGCTCTATCGCGACCCCGACCGGCTCGCCGAACTTTTGCCGACACTCAAATTCCTGGCGCGGCCGGCGGCCGAGATCGAAGCGGCGGCGCGACGGCTGCTGCCGCTTGTCGCCCTGCCCGGCTATTCGGTCGCGATCGTGCCGTGCAAAAGCCAGATCGGCTCCGGCGCGCTGCCGGTCGAAACCGTGGCGAGCGCCGCGCTCTCGATCCGTGGAGAAGCGCTCGACCGGCTCGCAGCGCGGCTGCGCGCGCTGCCGGTGCCGGTGATCGGCCGCATCGAGCGCCGCGCGTTGCTGCTCGATCTGCGCTGTCTCGACGACGAGGCGGCATTCGTCGCCAATCTCGCGTTGCTATCGTCGGCATGATCGTCGGCACGGCCGGGCATGTCGATCACGGCAAGAGCGCGCTGATCCGCGCGCTGACCGGGGTCGATCCCGACCGGCTCGCCGAGGAAAAACGGCGCGGCATTTCCATCGAACTGGGCTTCGCCTATCTGCCGACGGCGGACGGCAACGTGCTCGGCTTTGTCGACGTGCCGGGGCATGAGCATTTCATCCATCACATGATCGCCGGCGCGACCGGCATCGACTATGTGCTGCTGACGGTGGCGGCGGATGACGGCGTGATGCCGCAGACGATCGAACACTTGGCGATTGTCGATTTGCTCGGCCTCAAGCGCGGGATCGTGACGCTGACAAAATGTGACCTCGTGTCGGCGACGCGGCGCGACGAGGTCAAAGCCGACATCGCGCAATTGCTCGCCGGAACCGGAATGGAAAGCGCCGGGATCGTCGAAACATCGGCCGAGACCGGCGAAGGCGTCGAAAAACTGCGCGACATTCTGTTCGCGGCGTCGCGCGAGACCGCGGCCCGCGACGCGGCGGGACGCTTCCGCCTCGCCATCGACCGCTGCTTCACCCTGCGCGGCGTCGGCACCGTGGTCACCGGCACGGTGCTGTCCGGCGCGGTGTCGCTCGGCGACGCGGTGACGACTAGTCCTTCTGGCCTTGTGGCGCGCGTGCGTTCGATCCATGCGCAGAATCGGACCGCCCTGCGGGGCGTGGCGGGCCAACGCTGCGCCCTCAACCTCGCCGGCGACGGCGTCACCAAGGATGCGATCGCGCGCGGCGACATGGCGCTCGACCCGACGCTGCATGCGCCGACGCAGCGCATCGACGCGCAACTGCGCCTGTTGCCGGGCGAGACGATAGCGTTGTGGCAGCCGGTTCGCCTGCATCACGGCGCGGCGGAGGTTGGCGCACGCGTCGTGCCGCTGGGCGAGGACTGGAGTCAGCTCGTGCTCGAGCGGCCGATTGCCGCCGCCGTCGGGGATCGGTTTGTGCTCCGCGATCATTCCGCGCGGCGCACCGTGGGCGGCGGCGTGTTCGTCGATCTGCGCGCGCCGGCGCGGCGGCGGCGCACCCCGGATCGTCTTGCGCGGCTCGATGCGCTGTCCTCAGACAATGTCGACCTGGTGCTGGCTTTGCCCCCGTTTTTCCTCGATCTAGACGCTTGGCGCCGCGACCGCGCGCTGCCGGCCGAGGACGATGGCAACCCGGATTGGGTGCGGCTAGGCAATCATGTCGTATCGCGGGACATTTGGGGGGCGTTCGCCGCCTCGCTCCACGCGGCGCTCGCCGCCTTTCACGCTGAAAATCCTGACGCCGCCGGCGCCGCGCCCGACACTCTGCGCCGCGTCGTCGAGCCGCGCTTTCCGGCGCCGCTCTTCGCCGCTGCGCTCGCCGAACTCGCGCGGCAGGGCATCGTCGCAATGGCCGGCGGCCTCGTCCGAGCGCCCGATCACGACGCGCGCCTCAACGCGATACAACTAGCGCTGTGGCAAAATCTGAAACCGCTTCTCGAAGCGCAGCGATTTCAACCGCCGCGCGTCGCCGAACTCTGCGCGCCGCTCAAATTGACGGAGGCGGCGGCGCGCCGCGCGCTGAAACAATTCGCGACGCTCGGCTTCGTCGAGGAAGTCGCGCCCGACCATTTCTTTTTGCGCGGCGCCGTCGCCGACGCCGCGGCGATCATGGCAACGCTCGGCGACAATTTCGGCGCGGCGCGGCTTCGCGACCGGCTCGACACCGGCCGCAAAGCCGCTATCGAGCTGCTCGAATATTTCGACCGGCGCGGCGCGACCGTGCGACGCGGCGATTTGCGCCGCGTCGACCCGGCCCGGCTGAACCTGCTCTTGCGCGAGCTTAGAGCAGGTTCACCAGAATGAAATCGCTGCCCCGCGCGGCATAGACATTGGTTCGCGGGTTGCTCAGATCCGGCTCGCCGCGAACAAAAATCACGCTGCGCGAGTTGATTGGCCCGTGCTGGTTATGCGGGTTCGATATGGTCTCGACCGTATCCGGACTGACATATTCCTGCGCCAGAATCATGCGGTCGCCGTATTGCGCGAGACCGGTATTGCCGATCGCCATCTTGTCGCCCGACGCCCAGTTCCACGCCGCCGGCACGCGCGTCCAGCCGAATACGTGCGTGCCGCCGGGCTTTTGCGCGATGGTCAGGCTGCCCGGCTTCACGTCCTCGGCCTTGAGCCGCGAAAACGGACGGCGCACCACCTCGACGATGCCCTCGCGCGCCGCCTGGTCGCAAAGATGCGCCAGTTCCGACGACGATTGGCTGTTCACCATCGCGTCGCTCATCCGCGCCAGCTCGCGCGGATACTCGATCTTCAACTGCGCCAGGATGTATTTCGACATCGCCGCGGTGCAGCCTTCGGCGCCGAGACAGGCGCCCGACGCCCGGTCGCCCGGCGTCGGCAGTTGCGCGGCGCCGCCGAAGATCAGGAGTTGTTCCGCGCGCCGCGCCAGCTTGCTCGCGGCGGGCGGCCCGGACAGGTTCGCCATGAAGCGGAACTGCTTCATGATTTCCGCCTGCTGCGACGGCGCCATCGGCACCAGCGCGATCATCCACGACGGGATCGCCATGTCCTTCAGAATGTCCCGCACCTCGTCGGGCAGACTGTCCCACCGTTTGCGATAAGCGCCCGCGACGCCCAGCTCCCGGACCGAGGCCGGCAGCCAGCGCGCGTGCCGCTGTACATCCCGGGCGAACCAGCCCGGCATGGCGCCCGAAAGACCCTTGGCCAGCCCCGGCTCGACCGCCGGAGACGTCGCATAAGCCTTTGTTATGCCGAAGGAACTTCCGATAACCAGAGCGGCTCCCGCCTGCCCCAAAAAGGTCCGCCGCGATAAGGACGCAGCTTCCCTGTCCCGCGCCGATGGCGCGGAATTGCTCGGCCACATGTGCCTCTCCCCACGTAGTTGCCGTGGGGAAGCCTGCTCGTCGTGGCCGGCGCTGAATACGCGGGTATGGTTAAATTAACCAATAACAGTACGGTTAACGCCGTACCGCAGAATAAAGGCGGAGGCCGGTTTCCAGCCTCCGCCTGTCGCTACTACTCCCGCTATTTCCGGTACTGGGTCCGGGCGTTGGCGGCGTAGGGGTTCGGCGCGACCGTGGCGCGAACCTCGATCTGGCGATGGCGCTCGACGTTCGGTTTCTTCGAGCCGCCGCCCTCCTCGCCCCACACCAGCGTGACCTTGGTGCCGGGCTCGCTCAACTCGGTGTCGATCATGGCGAGCGACAGCAGCGCGCGCTCGTTGGTGCTGTAGCCCGCGAAGGTCGAGATGCCGACCGTCTTGCCGTCCTTCACGATCTTGTCGTAAGGCAGCACCGAATAGACCAGCGACGGCCACTCCATGAACTTGCCGGGCGGCTGGTCCTTCTGAAAATAGGACTCGACGACTTTGGCGACGTCGGCGCCGTCCCACACCAGCGTGATCTTTTTCCGCCGCGGCTTTCCCGCCGCCATTTTTTCCAGCGCGGCGCGGCCGATGAAATCGTGGTCGAACTTGACGCTGCCGCCATAGCCGAGATCGTACGGCGACAGGTAATAATCCTCGATATTGTTCGAATAGAAACTGCCGCCGAGCGACGCGCTCGCTTCGTAGCAGTCCGCCGGCAGCCATTGGCGATACGCCTTCATCTCGGCGCCGCCGCTGTAGATTGCCGGCAATGGCGAGGGAATCCAGCCTGATTCCAGCGCGTTGGTCGAATAAGCACGCGCGCCGCATTGTTTCAGCCCGAATTCTTTGCCGGCTTCGACCACCGCTTCGCGGACTTCTTCGCCTTGGTCGAACGGACCCCAGAATTCGAGGCCCGGCTCACCCGCCATGCCGTGACGCAGCGTCTTCACCTTGCGGCCGGCGAGCTTCATTTCGCCGATGCCGAAGAACTTGGACGGCGGCAGCGGCCCGCCGTTGAGCTTCTCCAGCACCTTCATGCCGTTGGGGCCTTGCACCTGATAGCGGTACTTGCGGCGCAGCAGCGGCGGCTTGCGGTCGGCGCTGCGGTCGTCGCGCTCGAAGCCGACATTGAGGCCGCTCGTCTCGCAGTGAAACTGAACCCAGTTGATGACCGAGGGACGGCCGACCAGCGTCGCGCGCTGTTCCTTCGCGTCATAGAACAAGATGACGTCGCCGATGACGTGGCCCGACGCGGTGCAGGGGAAGAACTGCTTCGCCCGGCTGCCGTCGTAATTGGCGAAGCTGTTGGCGCCGAGATGCGACAGCAGTTTGATCGCGTCCGGCCCGATCACATCGATTTCGCTCATGTGATGGGTCTGATCGTAGATCACGCAGGTCTCGCGCCAAGCGCGCTGCTCGTCGCGCCAATTGCTGTATTCGGCGCGCACCGGATAGGGCCAGGCGCCCTGCTGCGAATCCCGCAGGAGAGTGACGGCGCTCCCCGCGCCCTGAATTGCGTCTTCCAAGCTGCGACGGCTCATCTCGTTTCGGCCTCTTTCCCCGAAGATGTAGATTTGACCCGGCGTCATAGATTTGCCGCCGGGCCATAGATTTGCCGTATCCGGAGGCCAGGGGTCAATGCCTCGATACTGTCAGCCCGATGGGCGTGCGCCCGTTTCTTGCGATACCGTAACCTCGCCGATCCGGTCGACCGAGGACGGAACCGCCAACAGGACCCACGCCAGGTTCGCCAGTAGCGCCCCCGCCGTCACGAGGAAGACCCAGCGCAGCCCGAACGAAGCCGCCACCACGCCGCCCGTGACCGGGCCGAGCGAGTTGCCGAGAAACGTCGCGGTCGCCGTGAGTCCGTAGAGCAGGCCGCGATCCGACGACGCCACCATCCGCCCGACCAGCGCGTTCGCGGTGGGCAGGATGCCACCAATGAACAGGCCGACGCCGAAGCGCTCGGCCACGAACACCCAGTAATTCGTGGCAAAGGCTTGCGGCAGGCTGAACAGCGCCGCCCCGCACAGGCTGATCACCAGCACGCGTCGATAGCCGAGAATGTCGCTGCGCTTGCCGAGAAACGGCGAGGCGATGATGTCGGCAAGACCCGTCATGGAAAACGCCAGCCCGCTCAATGTCGCGAGGTTCGCGGCGTTGCCCACCAGCTCCTGCACATAAAGCGTGATAACCGGCTGCACCGTGCGCACGCCGAACTGCGCCAGCAGCAGCACCGCGAACAACGGAAGGACCCCGGCCGACCCGACCAGCATGCGCATCCCGGCTACGACCGAGTTCCGCCCCTCGCCCAGTTTGGGCGGCGTGAAATTCTCCTGCACCAGCACTTTGGCCAGCATCACCGATACCGCTGCGATGCCGGCGGTGAGAAAGAACGGCACGCGATAGCTGCCGGCAATGTCGGCGGTGAGTCCGCCGACGATCGGGCCCGCGAGGCCGCCGACAAGCTGGCCGGTGCTGAGCCAGCCGAGCGCGAAGCCCAGCTTTTGTTCCGGCACCTGGCTCGCAACCAGCGTGATCGCCGAGGCCGAGAAGCCCGCGAACGCGCCGAGCAACACGCGGAACGCCAGGAATTCCCAGATATTCGTCGAGATGCCCATCAGCGCGGTGAAAACGACAATGGCAATGCCCGAGCGCATCAGCATCAGCTTGCGGCCGCGCCGGTCGGCCAGCCTGCCCCAGAGCGGCGACACGAACGCCGCAACCAGTGGCGTCGTCCCGTTCAGGATGCCGGTCCACAGATCGATGGCCGCGGGTGCATGCACGCCGAGTTCAGGCAGGAATAGCGGCATGATCGGACTGAGGACGGTGAACGACAGCGTCATCACGAACTGGATGCCGACCATCACCCAGAGCGTGCGCGACCAATCTGCTCCGATCGTTGTTGCATCATTATCGGCGGGCGGCATCTCGAAGGCGGAATAGAACACATAAGAACGGCCGTCGGTTACGGCACTATCTAGACCCTGCTATCTCCCAGCGCGCGCGACGCCAGCTCATAGACATTTTTCGACAGGTTGGGCGCGGCGGCGATACGGGCGAGCTGCTCGCGCATCAGCTTGCTGAGCGCCGAATCGTATCGCGCCCAGTCGCCGAGCGGCTGCACCAGCCGCGCCGCGGTCATCGGATTGATGGGATCGACGGCGAGAACCTGGTCGGCGAGGAACTGATAGCCCGCGCCGCTCGGATCGTGGAATCGGGCCGGGTTGGCGCCGGCGAAAGTCTGCACCAACGCGCGCAGCCGGTTCGGATTCCTGGGATCGAAGTCTGGATGCCGGGTCAGCGTCACGACGCGCTGGAACGCGCCCTCGCTTTGATCTCCGGCTTGCAATGCGAACCATTTGTCGATCACCAGCGGTTCGTCCTTCCAGCGGCGATAAAACGACGCCAGTGCTTCGTCGAAATCCGGCCCGCCAAGCAGCATCAGCGCGCCGAGACCGGCAATCGCATCGGTCATGTTGCCCGCGCTCTCGACATGCGCGCGTGCCCGCTGGCGATTGCGCTCGGTGGGATCGGCCGCCAACAGCGTGAGCGCGGCGTTGCGCAGAGCGCGGCGGCCGGCGGCCTGGGCGTCGGCGGAGAACGCGCCGGTGTCCTGCAATGCGCCGTGAAGCCGGCCGAGCGCGTCGCCGAGATGCGTCGCAAGACGTTGACGCAGCGCGTCGCGCGCCGCGTGGATCGCGGCGGGATCGGCGCCGTGCCATGCCAGCGCGAGATCGGATTCCGACGGCAGCGACAGCAGCAGCGCCTTGAACGCCGGCTCAGCGGATTGATCTGCCAGCGCGCGGCCCATCGCCTCGGCGAAACGTTCCTCGCCGACCTCATCGGCGTGATCGCGCGCCCGTTTGAGAATGAGATCGCGCGCCAACGTTTGGCCCGCTTCCCAGCGATTGAACAGATCGGGGTCGGCCGACAACTGGACATACGCGTCCTTGGCGGGCGCGTCGGTCGTGACGTTCACGGGCGCGGAAAAACCGCGCAGCACCGACAGCACTGGCACGCGGTCAACATTGTCGATTCGGACGCGTTTCTCCGCCGCGTCGACCACGATCACCTCGGTGTCGCGCAACACGCCGCCGTCTTCGTCGAGCAGGCCGAGCGCCACCGGGATCGGCAACGGTCGCTTCACCGGCTGGCCCTGGGTCGGCGCGGTTTCCTGTTTCAGCGTGACATCGAGCACGCGGGCATCGGAATCATAGCGCGAGGCGATATCGAGGCGCGGCGTGCCCGCCTGCTCGTACCATTGGAAAAAATCCGTCAGGTCGCGGCCGGATACGTCGGCGAAACACTGGATGAAGGCCTCGACCGTGGTGGCGTGGCCGTCCCAGCGCTCGAAATAGAGATCCATCCCGGCGCGGAACATTTTTTCGCCGAGCAGGATGGTCAGCATGCGAAGGACTTCGGCGCCCTTCTCATAGATCGTCGCGGTATAGAAATTGTCGATCTTGAGATAGCTCCCCGGCCGCACCGGATGCGCGAGCGGCCCGGCATCCTCGGCGAACTGCCGCGCGCGCAGCGAGCGCACGTCCTTGATGCGCTGCACCGCATGACCGCGCTGATCCGCCGAGAAGGCGCGGTCGCGGAACACGGTCAGCCCTTCCTTGAGGCACAGCTGGAACCAGTCGCGGCAGGTGATCCGATCGCCGGTCCAGTTGTGGAAATATTCATGCGCGACCACGCTTTCGATGCGCTCGTAATCGGCATCCGTTGCGGTCGCCTGGTCGGCCAGTAGCACCGACGAATTGAAGATGTTGAGGCCCTTGTTCTCCATGGCCCCGAAGTTGAAGTCGCGCACCGCGACGATCATGAACAGGTCGAGATCGTATTCGCGGCCGAACGCGGTCTCGTCCCACCGCATCGCGCGCTTGAGACTATCCATCGCATAGGCGGCGCGCGGCGCCATGCCGGTATCGACGAAAATGCGCAAGCTGACCTCGCGGCCGCTCATGGTGACGAATTTGTCCTCAAGCACATCGAGCTCGCCCGCGACCAGCGCGAACAGATAACAGGGCTTCGGAAATGGATCGCGCCACACCGCGAAATGCCGCCCGTCCGGCAACTCGCCTGCCTCTACCGGATTGCCGTTGGAGAGGAGGTGCCGGAACGAACGCGGCGCCGTCATGCGCACCGTATAGCGCGCCAGCACATCGGGCCGGTCGGCGAACCAGGTGATGCGGCGGAAACCTTCGGCCTCGCATTGCGTGCAGAACCGCCCGGCGGAGACATAAAGCCCGCTCAGCTCGGTGTTGGCAGTCGGGTCGATCTCGACCTCGGTGTCGAGCGTGAACGCGTCCGGCACGCCGGGCACGGTCAGAAATTCTTCGTCGACAACATACTTTTCGGCGTGGAGCTTCTTGCCGTCGACGGCGACCGAAATCGGCTTAAGCTTTTCGCCGTTGAGCTTCAACGGCTCGGTATGATTGCCGTTACGGCGGATGGCGAGCTTGGCCTTGACGCGCGTCGCGTGTGGATCGAGTGCGAGATCAAGATCGACCGTGTCGATCAAGAAGGCGGGCGGGCGATATTCGTCGAGCCGGATCGGCTGGGGCGTTTCGGTGCGCATGATGTTCGGCAATGTAGGAAGGATCGGTTCCGGTTGAAAGCGCGGGATCGACTATAGAGACTGCGGACGATGATCGACCTCGCCTTTGGCATATTGGCCGTGGCGGCCCTCGTGGGGTCCGGATTGGCAATTGTCCATGCGCGCGGGCCGGGAGCCAAAATCATCGGGCGCACCGTTCCGACGATCCATGCCGTGATCGGCACGGTCGGTCTGGCGGTTCTGATCGCCGCGCTGCGCCTTGGCGCGAGCGCCGCGTCGGAACGCCTAGGCACCGCCGGGTTCGGCACTGCCGCCGCGGGGCTCGTCGCTCTCGCCTTTCTGGTCGGCCTGCTCATGGCGTCGCGCGCCTGGCGCCGCAAGCCGCCAGGCGGCGCGCTGATCGGCATTCACGCCACGCTCGCCATCGCCGGTGTCACGCTGCTGCTCGCCTTAGTCGCGTTGGGCTGAAGCAGTCACGCCTTCTACTCGCGAAGAAACAGTCGTGCTGCTTGATATGAATCATAGGCAACCGCTGGGCTTCGTCCGGTTTATTCTGGAAAGTTTGACTTAGGACGCTGGGTCCGAAGAGCTTCTCTCTCTCCGGTCGCTGACATCAGCTCGCCAAGCCCATATGATCGCTGGCACGGAGGAGAAGCGTCCCCGGTGGGGCGGCCGGACTTCAAAT
>JANWJX010000051.1 GCA_025451725.1 Allostellaceae bacterium | reverse complement strand
GACGAGGAGAGCCGCATCCAGGTCGAACTCTTGGAGCGCAACGCCAAGGAATTCGGCATCACCTATTTCGGCATGAACGATATCCGCCAGGGCATCGTCCATATCATCGGGCCGGAACAGGGCCTGACGCAGCCGGGCATGACCATCGTGTGCGGCGACAGCCACACCGCGACCCACGGCGCGGTCGGCGCGCTCGCTTTCGGCATCGGCACGTCCGAGGTCGAGCATGTCCTCGCGACCCAGACCCTGATCCAGCGCCGGCCCAAGAACATGCTCGTCGAGGTCAACGGCACGCTCGGTCTCGGCGTCACGCCCAAGGACGTGATCCTCGCGATCATCGGCAAAATCGGCATCGCCGGCGGCACCGGCCATGTCATCGAATATGCCGGCGACGTGTTCCGCCGCATGTCGATGGAAGGCCGCATGACCGTGTGCAACATGTCGATCGAAGGCGGCGCGCGCGCCGGCCTGGTCGCGCCCGACGACATCACGTTCGAATATCTCAAAGGCCGGCCCTATGCGCCGAAGGGCGGCGCGTGGGAACAGGCGCTCGCCTTCTGGAAAACGCTGCCGTCCGATCCCGGCGCGCATTACGACACGACCGTGTCGCTCGACGCCGCGGCGATCGTGCCGCTGG
The DNA here is from genome assembly GCA_025451725.1 of Allostellaceae bacterium. Lineage (GTDB taxonomy): Bacteria > Pseudomonadota > Alphaproteobacteria > ATCC43930 > CGMCC-115725 > JAATGI01. Next base: position 11,398 of record JANWJX010000051.1, on the reverse strand, counting down.
TCACCTGGGGCACCAAGCCCGAGCATGTCGTGCCGATCACCGGCGCGATCCCGAATCCCGACGACGAGACCGACGAAGAGCGCCGCAACGGCATGAAGCGCGCGCTCGAATACATGGCGCTGAAGCCGGGCACCAAGATGACCGACATTCCGGTCGATCACGTCTTCATCGGCTCCTGCACCAACGGCCGCATCGAGGATTTCCGCGCCGCCGCCGCGGTGGCGAAGGGCCGCAAAGTGGCGCCCGGCGTGCGCGCCATGGCGGTGCCGGGCTCGGGCCTGGTCAAGCACCAGGCCGAGGAAGAAGGACTCGACAAGATCCTGCTCGAAGCCGGTTTCGAATGGCGCGAGCCGGGCTGTTCCATGTGCCTCGCCATGAACGACGACAAGCTGAAGCCGGGCGAGCGCTGCGCCTCGACCTCGAACCGCAATTTCGAAGGCCGGCAAGGCCCGGGCGGGCGCACGCATCTGGTATCGCCGGCGATGGCCGTCGCCGCCGCGATCGCGGGCAAGCTCGCCGACGTGCGGCAATTGGGTTGAGGGGGAACGCGATGGATAAATTCACCACCGTCACCAGCGTCGCGGCGCCGCTGCCGACCATCAATGTCGACACCGACATGATCATCCCGGCGCGGTTCCTCAAGACCATTCAGCGCAAGGGCCTCGGCAAGAATCTGTTCGACGCGCAGCGCTACAAGCCCGACGGCAGCGAGAACCCGGATTTCGTGCTCAACAAGCCGGCCTATCGCCAGTCGCAAATCCTGGTGGCGGGCCCGAATTTCGGCTGCGGCTCGTCGCGCGAGCATGCGCCCTGGGCGCTCAAGGATTTCGGCATCCGCGTCGTGATCGCGCCGAGCTTCGCCGATATTTTCTACGGCAACTCTTTCAAGAACGGGATCTTGCTGATCACGCTGCCGCAGGAAATCTGCGACCAGTTGATGGACGACGCCAAGAAGGGCGCCAACGCGCGCCTCACCGTCGATCTCGAGGCGCAGACCATCACGCGGCCCGACGGCTCGACGGTCAAGTTCGAGATCGACAAGTTCCGCAAGCAGGCGCTCATCGACGGACTCGACGAGATCGGTTTGACAGAACAAAAACACAAGACGATCGACAGTTTCGAGGCTAAGAACCGGGCCTCGCAACCCTGGCTGTGGGCGCAAGCGCGATGAGCACACCCAACAAGAAACTGCTGATCCTGCCGGGCGACGGCATCGGCCCCGAAGTGATGCGCCAGGTGCATCGCGTCATCGAATGGTTCGACAAGAAACGCCTCGCGCGCTTCGAGACCAGCGAAGGCTTGGTCGGCGGCTGCGCCTACGATTCCGAAGGCGCGCCGATCTCCGACGAGACCATGGCGCGCGCGCAGGAATCCGACGCGGTGCTGTTCGGCGCGGTCGGCGGGCCGAAATGGGAAGCGCTGCCGTTCGCAGTGCGGCCCGAGCGCGGGCTGCTGCGCCTCAGGAAGGAAATGGGTCTGTTCGCCAATCTGCGGCCGGCGATGGTGTTCGAACCGCTGGTCGGCGCCTCGACCTTGAAGCCCGAAGTGGTGTCGGGCCTCGACATCATGATCCTGCGCGAGCTGACGGGCGGGGTTTATTTCGGCGAGCCGCGCGGCATCGAGACCTTGCCCAACGGCGAGCGCCGCGGCGTCAACACCCAGGTCTACACCACCTCGGAGATCGTGCGCGTCGGCCGCGTCGCGTTCGAGCTGGCGCGCAAGCGGCGCAACAAAGTGTGCTCGGTCGAAAAGGCCAACGTCATGGAATCGGGCGAGCTGTGGCGCGAGGAAATGCAGAAGCTGCACGATGCCGAATACAAGGACGTCGAGCTCTCGCATATGTACGCCGACAATTGCGCCATGCAGCTCGTGCGCAACCCCAAGCAGTTCGACGTCATCGTCACCGACAATCTGTTCGGCGACATTCTGTCGGACTGCGCGGCGATGCTGACCGGCTCGCTCGGCATGCTGCCGTCGGCGTCGCTGGGCGCCGCTGACTCGACGGGACGCCGCAAGGCGCTCTACGAGCCGGTGCATGGCTCGGCGCCCGACATCGCCGGCAAGGACATCGCGAACCCGCTCGCCTGCGTGCTCTCGTTCGCGATGATGCTGCGCTATTCCTTCGACATGACCGAACAGGCCGATATCGTCGAGAAAGCCGTGCAGAGCGCGCTGGCGCGCGGCGTCCGCACCACCGACATCATGCAGCCGGGCACCGCACGGGTCTCGACCACGGTGATGGGCGACACGCTGCTGCGCGAACTCGACAAACTGGCATAACGGGAGGTTTCGAATGATCGTCGTCACCGGCGGCAATGGCGGCCTCGGCCGCGAAATCGTGCGGGCGCTGCAAGAGCGCATCGGCAACAAGTTCGTCGTCACCGTGCGCGACACCGCGAAGGCTTCCGACCTCGCGGCGCAGGGCCTGACCGTGCGCGCCGGCGATTTCGACAAGGCGGACGAAGTGGCGCGCGCCATCGAAGGCGGCGACACGATCCTCCTGATGGCGACGCTCGGCAGCACCGAGCAACGCGTCAAGCAGTACAAGAACGTGATCGATGCCGCGAAGCGCCAGGGCACCAAACGCATCGCGTTTGTCGGCTATGTCGCCGACCAGCCGCACTCGCCGTTCCCGTCGACGCCGTCGATCATCCAGACGCTGGCGTATATGAAGGAGCAGGGGTTCGCGCCGATCAATCTGCGCAACGGCAACTATGCCGAGGCCGGGCTGATGACGGCGACCCGCGCGCTTGCCTCGGGCAAGATCGTGTCGCCCGCCGGCAACGGAAAAATCTCGTACGTCACGCGGCGCGATCTCGCCCGCGCGACGGCGCGCATCCTCACCGAGACCGGCAACGAGGGAAAAGACTTCGCCCTCACCGGCCCCAAGGCCTATGGCCATGCCGAGCTGGCGGCGATGCTGTCGGAAGCGACCGGCAAGAAGATCGTCTACGAGGACATTTCGCCCGAGAGCTACAAGGCGCAGCTCGAGGCCGCCAACACGCCGCCGGGCCTCGTCGCGTTCATGACCGGCGCCGCCGCGACGGTGAAGGCCGGCCTTCTCGCCGAGGTCAGCTACACGATCGGCGACATCACCGGGATTCCCGCCGAGGACGGGCTCGCCTTCATCCGCCGCGAAGCGCTGAAGACGGTGAAGAACTAGAAGATTTGAAACGCCAAGACGCCAAGGCGCCAAGAAAAAATGGCGCCGCCACCCCGACGAAAGTCGGGGCCCATTGTGCCACTGCTCCGTGGATCCCGGCCTGCGCCGGGATGGAGATTTGGATGATTTCTTGGCGCCTTGGCGTCTTGGCGGTTTAGTTAGACGCGTGCCGTGCGCGTCAATTCCGGCTGGAGCCTTCCCATCAGCCACAAACCCAGCATCCGGTAATCGGCCCAGAGCGACCAGAGCGGATTCTCGAAGGTCTTGGGGTTGTTGTGCTCGATGGTGAAGTGCGAGACGAACGCAAAGCCGTAGCCGACGATCGGCGTCGCCACCAGAAAGCGCCAATCGAGCGTCGCGAGAAACACGACGAGGCAGATCACGGCGAGGCTCGAGCCGATGAAATGCAGGGCGCGCGTCGCCGGCGCGCTGTGCGCGGCGAGATACTCGGGCCAGAATTCGGCGAAGCTCGTTGGCGCTGACATGGCTTCAATGTCGGGCCGGCGCCGGCGCAGGTCAATTCCCCTTGCCGTAGTTCGCCACCAGGTAATCGACGATGGCCGGCACATCCTTCGCATCGATCGGCGCGCCGAAGACCTGGATCATCTTTGTCACTTCCGCGGACCAGCCCTTGCGGTCGAGGAACGGCGAATTGATGCGCGGATAGTCGAGACTATGACAGCCGGCGCAGTTCGCCTCGACAACGGCGCGGCCCGGCGCATCCTTGAGCGCCACCGGTTGTTCCTGCGCCGACGCCGAAGCGGCAAAAGCGAAGAACGCGAGCGTCGACACGAGGGCGCGCATGTCACGCCACCTCGATGACGGTCGGCCGCACCACGTTGTTGTGATAGCCGGCCGGGTTGAAGATCAAGGTGTCGACCTGGCTCTGGCCGACGCGGTTGCCGGCGCGGGCGAGGATCGCGACCTTGCCTTGCTTGTCCGGCGTGAAGCGGTGCCGCCATTCCCGGAACGAGAACCGGCCAAGATCCTTGCCGAGCTCGGCGTCCGCCCAGGTCGCACCGCCGTCGGTCGAGACGTCGACATGGTCGATGCCGTAGCCGCCGTCCCAGGCGAGGCCTTGCACCTCGAGGCCCGCGCCACGCGACACGCGCGCGCCCGCGGCCGGCGACGCGATCAGCGAATTCGGCAGCATTTCGGTGATCGGCTCGTTGACCGCGTTCGCCTGGGTGAGGAAATGTTGCAGCACCGGAAATTTTCCGGTCGGGATGCGATACGCGCCCTTCATCCAGAAACCGTCGAACGGTTTGGTCACGGCGGCGATGTCGGTGATGTGCTTCATCCAATAGGTCGCGACCCAGCCGGGCACGATTAGCCGCGCCGGGAACCCGTTGAAATGCGGCAGCGGCGCACCGTTCATCTCGTAGGCGATGAGCGTGTTGTCGTCGAGCGCCTTCTCGACCGGGATGCTCTTGCGGAAGTCCGGCGTCTTGTCGAGCACCGGGCCGTCGGCGCCGTCGAGGACAATCTCGACCGCGTCCTTGCGGAGGCCCGCCTTGCCCAGCACATCCTTGAGCCGCGCGCCCTTCCAAACCGCATTGCCGACCGCGCCGGGCCCCCACTCCACCCCCGCGACGTGGGGCTCCGACCAGCCGCGACGCGCGCCCGCGCATTGGCACACGGCGGTGACCGTCGCCGGGGGAAAGGCGCTTAGCTCGGCCATGGTCAGGGTCAGCGGCGTCGCCGCCGCCTCGCCGCCGACCTTGAGCTTCCATTCCTTGACGTCGATTTCGGGGATGACGGCAAGGTGATAGCGCACGAAGAACGCGTCGTTCGGCGTGATGGCGGTGCGCAGATAATCGAGCGGGGTCTCGTAATTGGGCGGCCGGTAGCTGAGCTTGATCAGCTTCTTCTTGCCGGGCAGCGCCGCCAGCATGGCGGTATCGTATTCGCCCGGCGGCAAACCCCGGCTCAGGAAACCTTCCGCCGCCTCCGCCAGGCGCGGCGCCGTGCCGGCAAAAGTTGCGCCGGCGATTCCCGCAAGCACTTGTCGGCGATCCATCGCACCCTCCCGTGATCCCGCTAGCTAACCGTGGACCGTTCTTCGCTGCAAGCTTCGGAATATGACAGTGCCGTGTCCTTTCGCGGCCCGCTATGCTTGTGCCCGTCGCGGCGGGCGCGGATCATCGAGGGGCTGGGTATGAAAATTCCCGACGACATTTTCACCGAGCAGGAGGACGTCGACCCCGACACGCTGGCGCATCTCGGGCCGTTGCGCCGCCTCGCCGGCATCTGGGAAGGGCAGCGCGGCCACGATACCAACCCCAAGGCCGAAGGGCCGGAAGAGCGGGACTATTACGAGCGCATCGAGATGCAGCCGATCGACCCGCAAAGCAACGGGCCGCAACTGTTCTATGGCCTGCGCTATCACGTCCACATCAACACCAGGGAAGAGGACACCACCTTCCACGACCAGGTCGGCTACTGGCTGTGGGAACCGGCGACCGGCCTCATCCTTCAGACGTTGGCGATTCCACGGGGCCAGATCGCGATCGCCGCCGGCCATGCCGCGCCGGACGCGAAAAAACTGATCCTCAAGGCGGAGCGCGGCCGGACCGACTACGGCATCTGCTCGACCACGTTCCTCGAAGAAGCGTTCCGCACCGATTCCTACCGGATCGAGGTCACGTTCAACGACGACGGCTCGTGGAGCTACGTCCTGGATACGATGCTGATGGTGCGCGGCCGCGACACGCCGTTCGACCATCGCGACACCAACACGCTCACGAAGGTCGCCGAGGCGGACTTGAACCCGTGGGCGAAGATTGCGCGGGCGAGAAAGGCGGGTTAACGCCCCTGCCCCTTGTCAAATCAGGGCGTTAACGCGTACACCAAGCGACTTTATTGCGCCGCAACAGCGGCTTTGGAGCAGCACATGGCTTACCGGGTAGCGGTGGTTGGCGCCACGGGCAATGTCGGCCGCGAAATGTTGAGCATCCTGGCGGAGCGGGAATTCCCCGTGTCGCGCGTGCATGCGGTCGCGTCGTCGCGGTCGATCGGCATGGAAGTGTCGTTCGGCGACCATGCGCTGAAGGCCGAAAGCCTCGATAATTTCGATTTCAAAGGCGTCGACATCGTGCTGTCGTCGCCCGGCAGCAAAGTCTCGGCCGAGTTCGCGCCGCGCGCCGCCAAGGCGGGCGCCGTCGTGATCGACAACACCTCGTTCTGGCGCATGGACAAGGACGTTCCGCTGGTGGTGCCCGAGGTCAATCCCGGCGCCATCGCCCAGATGCGCAAGGGCATCATCGCCAACCCCAATTGCTCGACCATCCAGATGGTGGTGGCGCTGAAGCCGTTGCACGACATCGCGCGCATCAAGCGCGTCTCGGTCGCGACCTATCAGTCCGTGTCGGGCGCGGGCCGCGAGGCGATGGACGAGCTGTTCACCCAGACGCGCGGCGTCTTCGTCAACGATCCGCCGACCAAGGAGCGTTTCACCAAGGAGATCGCCTTCAACGTCATTCCCCATATCGACGTCTTCATGGAAGACGGCTCGACCAAAGAGGAATGGAAGATGGCGGCCGAGACGCGCAAGATTCTCGACCCCAACATCGCCGTGATCGCGACCTGCGTGCGCGTGCCGGTGTTCGTCGGCCATGGCGAGGCGGTGCACGCCGAGTTCGAAAATGCGATCACGGTCGAGTCGGCGCGCGCCGCGTTGCGCAAGGCGCCGGGCATCAGCGTGGTCGATCATCGCGTCGACGAGGGCTATGTCACGCCCAAGGAAGCCGCCGGCGAGGACGCGGTCTTTGTCAGCCGCATCCGCCGCGACCCGACCGTGCCGCACGGGCTGGCGTTGTGGGTGGTGGCGGACAATCTCAGGAAGGGCGCGGCGCTCAACGCGGTGCAGATCGCCGAAGTACTGGCCAAGGACCATCTTACGCACGCCGGTCACGATCACGGCGGCCACGGCCACGGCGCGCACGTGCACTAAGCATCAATACCGTCATGGCCGGGCTTGACCCGGCCATCTGACGAAACCGGGTTGATGCGGCGGCGGACAATCAGCCATGCGCCGCGAGCGTTGACTTGCTGTGGTGCACCCGTTACATCCCGGTAAAGGTGCAACGGCACCCCGCGCCAGGGATTTTCCCCCAATGATTCAAGCCGAACGGCCGCTTTCCCCGCATCTTCAAATCTATAAATGGCCGCTGGCCATGGCGACCTCGATCCTGCATCGCGCGACCGGAATCGCGCTGGCGGTCGGGACGGTTTTTCTGGTGTGGTGGCTGGTCGCGGCGGCGATGGGCGAGCAGGCATACGCGCAGGCGCAATGGTTCTTCGGCTCGTGGCTCGGCGTGATCTTCTTGTTCGGCTGGTGCTTTTCCTTTTTCTATCATCTGTGCAACGGCATCCGGCATTTGGTCTGGGATGCGGGATACGGTTTCGAAAAGCCCGACGCCTATCGCAACAGCGTGGTCGTGATTGCCGCTGCCGTGATCCTGACCGTGGTCGCGTTCGCCGCCGGCATGATGGCGCGAGGCTGAGATGGCTGACACACGGTTACGCACCCCGCTCGGCCGCGCGCTCGGCCTCGGCTCGGCAAAAGAGGGCGTCGGCCATTGGTGGGCGCAGCGCGTCAGCGCGGTGGCGCTGGTGCCGCTCGGCCTGTGGTTCTGCATTTCGCTGATTTCGCTCGCCGGCGCGGACCGCGTCACGCTGATCGCGTGGCTGCACGGGCCGGTCGCCGCGGTTCTCATGATCCTTACCATCGGCGCCGTGTTCTATCACGCCGCGCTCGGGCTTCAGGTCGTGATCGAGGATTACGCGCCGAACGAAGCCACCAAGATCGCCGGCGTCGTTCTGGTCAAGCTCGCCGCGCTGCTGCTCGGCGTCGCCGGCATCTATGCCGTGCTGAAACTCGCGTTCGGAGCCTGACATGGCCGCCTATCCCGTCACGGAACATTTGTACGACGTGGTCGTGGTTGGGGCCGGCGGCTCCGGCCTGCGCGCGACACTCGGCATGGGCATGGCCGGACTCAAGACCGCCTGCATCACCAAAGTGTTTCCGACGCGCTCCCATACCGTCGCGGCGCAGGGCGGGATCAGCGCCGCGCTCGGCAACATGGGCAAGGACGATTGGCGCTGGCACTTCTACGATTCGGTCAAGGGCTCCGACTGGCTCGGCGACCAGGATGCGATCGAATACATGGTCCGCGAGGCGATCCCCGCGGTGATCGAGCTCGAACATTACGGCGTGCCGTTTTCACGCACCGAGGACGGCAAGATCTACCAGCGCCCGTTCGGCGGCCACACCACGGAATACGGCGAAGGTCCGATGGCGAAGCGCGCCTGCGCCGCCGCCGACCGCACCGGCCACGCCATCATCCACACGCTCTATCAGCAAAGCCTCCGCCACAACGCCGAGTTCTTCGTCGAGTATTTCGCGCTCGACCTGATCATGGACGAGGAAGGCGCGTGCGTCGGCGTGATGGCGTGGAATCTCGAGGACGGCACGATTCACCGCTTCCGCGCGCATCTCGTCGTGCTGGCGACCGGCGGCTATGGCCGCGCGTTTTTCTCGACGACCCAGGCGCATACCTGCACCGGCGACGGCAACGCAATGGCGCTGCGCGCCGGGGTGCCGCTGCAAGACCCGGAATTCTTCCAGTTCCATCCGACCGGCGTCTACGGCGCGGGCGTGCTGATCACCGAAGGCGCGCGCGGCGAAGGCGGTTATGTCACCAACGGCGAGGGCGAGCGCTTCATGGAACGCTATGCGCCGCACGCCAAGGACCTCGCGTCCCGCGACGTGGTGAGCCGCGCCATGACCATCGAGATTCGCGAAGGACGCGGCTGCGGTCCGTTGAAGGACCACATCATGCTGCATCTCGAGCATCTCGACCCCAAGGTGCTGCATGAGCGCCTGCCCGGCATTTCCGAGACGGCGAAAATCTTCGCGGGCGTCGAGGTGACGCGCGAGCCGATCCCGGTTCTGCCGACCGCGCATTACGCCATGGGCGGCATCCCGACCAATTATCGCGGCGAAGCGCTGAACCCGACCGAGTCCGATCCCGAGCGCACCGTTCCCGGCCTGATGGCGATCGGCGAGGCGGCGTGCGTGTCGGTGCACGGCGCCAACCGGCTCGGCACCAACTCGCTGCTCGACCTCGTCGTGTTCGGGCGCTCGGCGGCGCATCGCGCGGCCGAGATCGTCACCGCGGGCGCCAAGCACAAGCCGCTGTCGAACGGCGCCGGCGACAACGCGGTGGCGCGGCTCGACAAAGTGCGCAACGCCAAAGGCAAGCTCAAGGCCGGCGAAATCCGCCTCGCCATGCAGCGCACCATGCAGGCCGATTGCGCGATCTTCCGCGGCCCGACGCTGGCGGACGGCGTCGCCAAGATCGCCGAGATCACGGCGTTGATGAACGATCTGGCGCTGACCGACCGCTCGATGATTTGGAACACCGACCTGCTCGAGGCGCTGGAGCTCGACAATCTTCTGGCGCAGTCGGCGGTGACGATCAACGCCGCGCTGGCGCGGACAGAGAGCCGCGGCGCCCACGCGCGCGAGGATTTCCCCGACCGCGACGATGTCCATTGGCTGAAACATTCCGTGGCCTGGCTCGACGCCAACGGCAAGGTCCGGCTCGGCTATCGCCCCGTTCACCTCAACACGATGTCGAACGAGGTCGAATCGATTCCGCCCAAGGCGCGCGTCTATTAGGAAGACCCAAGATGGCCGAATTCAGATTGCCGAAAAATTCCAAGGTCGGTACCGGCAAGACCCACAAGGCGCCCGCCGGCACCAAGAAAGTGCGCAGCTTCAAAATCTATCGCTACGATCCGGACAGCGGCGAGAACCCGCGCATGGACACGTACGAAATCGACCTCGCCGAATGCGGGCCGATGGTTCTCGACGCGCTCATCAAGATCAAGAACGAGATCGATACCGGCCTGACCTTCCGCCGCTCCTGCCGCGAAGGCGTGTGCGGGTCGTGCTCGATGAATATCGGCGGGGCCAACACGCTCGCCTGTTTGAAGGCGATCGACGACGTGCCGGGCGAGATCGCGATCTATCCGCTGCCGCATCTGCCGGTGGTCAAGGATCTGGTCGGCGACTTGACGCATATCTACGCGCAGTACCAGTCGATCCAGCCCTGGCTGCAAACCGAGACGCCGGCGCCGGACCGCGAGCGCCTGCAATCCGAGGCCGAGCGCGCGAAGCTCGACGGGCTGTGGGAATGCATTTTGTGCTTCTGCTGCACCACGGCCTGCCCGAGCTATTGGTGGCAGGGCGAGCGCTATCTCGGCCCGGCGGTGCTGCTCCAGGCGGCGCGCTGGCTTGAGGACAGCCGCGACGAAAAGACCGGCGAGCGGCTCGACCAGCTCGAAGACCCGTTCAAGCTCTATCGCTGCCACACCATCATGAACTGCACCAATACCTGCCCCAAGGGGCTGAACCCGGCCAAGGCGATCGGCGACATCAAGCAGAAGATGGTCGAGCGGCGCTGACGCCGCCCGTGCAATGAACATCTGGCGGGCCGCGTTCGCGGCGTCGAGCGCCGGCCTCGTTTGCATCGGCATGGCGCGGCTCGCCTATACGCCGATGATCCCGGCGCTGATCGAGCAGCACTGGTTCTCCGCCTCCGCCGTCTATTATTTCGGCGCCGCCAATCTCGCGGGCTATCTCGTCGGCGCGGTGGTGTCGCGGCGCGCGGCGCGATTCGCGTCCTCCGCGAATCTGATGCGGGCGATGATGATCGTGGTGACGGCGTCGTTTTTCGCCGGCGCGTGGCCGGAATCGTGGTTCTGGTATTTCGCCTGGCGATTCGTTTCGGGTGTCGCCGGCGGCATCGTGATGGTGCTGGCGGCGCCGGCGGTTCTGGCGCATGTCCCGCCGGCGCGGCGCGGCATCGTCAGCGGCGCCATCTTCGCCGGGTTGGGCGCCGGGGTCGCAATCTCCGGCACGCTGGTGCCGCTGCTGTTGCGCCTCGGCCTTATTGAAACCTGGTGCGGGCTCGGCGTGTTCGCGGCGATCCTGACCGCCGCGTCGTGGACCGGCTTTCCGCGCGACATTGCCGCGCCCGCCGCGCCGCGGGAAAAATTCGGCCTGCGCGCCTGGGGCGGCATCGTGGTGGCGGCGTTGCTGCTGGAATACGCGCTCAACGCGATGGCTCAAGTGCCGCACATGGTGTTCCTCGCGGATTTCATTTCGCGTGGCCTCCACCGTGGCATCGACGTCGCCGGAATCTATTGGGTCGTGTTCGGCGTCGG
>JANWJX010000050.1 GCA_025451725.1 Allostellaceae bacterium | reverse complement strand
TGGAAGCGCCGTAAGGACATCGCGGCATGGAATGCGTCGAGCCCGTTCCTGAAGCGCGGCCTCGCGCTGACGCCGGTGAAGTTCGGCATCTCCTTCACCGCGACCGTGTTCAATCAGGCGGGCGCGCTGGTGCTGGTCTATACCGACGGTTCCGTGAAACTCAATCACGGCGGCACCGAGATGGGCCAGGGCCTCAACACCAAGGTCGCCCAGATCGTCGCCGACGAGTTCGGCATCGACTTCGCAAAGGTGAAGATCACCGCCACGACGACGGGCAAAGTCCCGAACACCTCGGCGACCGCGGCCTCATCGGGCACCGACCTCAACGGCGCGGCGGCACAGAACGCGGCGCGCATTATCAAGGACCGCCTCGTCAAGTTCGCCGCCGCACATTTCAAAATCGCGTCCGGCAAGATCGCATTCGCCGACAATCAGGTGCGGCTTGGCGCGAAAAGGACCATGCCGTTCCCCGAGTTCGTCAAGCTCGCTTATTCCAAACGCATTTCGCTGTCGGCAACCGGCTATTTCGCGACGCCGAAAGTCGCCTATGACCCGGTGACGATGCGCGGCCGGCCATTTTTTTATTTCGCCTATGGCGCGGCGGCGTCGGAAGTGCTGATCGACACGCTGACCGGCGAGTACAAGGTCGAGCGCGTCGACATCCTTCACGACGTCGGCAAGTCCATCAATCCCGCGATCGACATGGGGCAGATCGAAGGCGGCTTCATTCAGGGCATGGGCTGGCTGACCAGCGAGGAGCTTCATTGGGACGGCAAGGGGCGCCTCATGACGCACGCGCCCTCGACCTACAAGATTCCGGCATGCAGCGACCTGCCGCGCGTGTTCAACGCCCGGATCGCCGAGTGGAGCCGCAACCGCGAGGACGTGGTGTATCGCTCCAAGGCGGTCGGCGAACCGCCGCTGATGCTGGCGATCTCGGTGTTCCACGCGATCAAGGACGCGATCGCCGCGGTGTGCGACTACCAGATGAGCCCGCAACTCGACGCGCCGGCGACGCCCGAGCGCGTCCTCAACGCCATCGACGCGCTGCAGGAGAAAATTGGCGAGCGATTGCCGCCGTTACGCGAGGCCGCGGAATGACCGGCTGGCTCGCCGCGCTGAACAGGCTTGCCGAGACCGGCGGCGACGCCGTGCTGGTGACGGTGGTCGAGGTCAAAGGCTCGACCCCGCGCGAGGCCGGCGCCAAGATGGTCGTCACTCGCGACAAGATTTTCGACACGGTCGGCGGCGGTCATCTTGAACTGAAGGCCATCGAACTATCGCGCGCAATGCTGCGGCAGGAGCATCTGCCCCCCGCGCCTTCGGTGCATCGCTTCCCGCTCGGCCCGAGTCTCGGCCAATGCTGCGGCGGCGAGGCAACGCTGCTCTTGGAGCCGATCCAGCCACCCGCGTTCCATATCGCGCTGTTCGGCGCCGGCCATGTCGGCAAGGCGCTGGTGAAGCTGCTCAGCGATCTGCCGTGCCGCGTCACCTGGATCGATTCGCGCGAGGATATTTTCCCCGAAGCGATCCCCGGCAACGTCACGGTCAATGTCAGCGACGAGCCGGAGGACGAAATTGCCGCTTTGCCCGCCGGGAGTTTCGTGCTGGTGATGACGCATTCCCATCCACTCGATCAACGCATTCTCGAAGCCGCGCTGCGCCGCGACGATTTCCGCTATGTCGGGCTGATCGGCTCGGCGACCAAGCGCGCGCGGTTCGTAAAGCGCCTTAAGGCGCGCGGCCTCGGCGACGCCGAACTCGCCCGCCTTACCTGCCCCATCGGCGTCGAGGGCGCGGGCGGCAAGCATCCCGCCGAAATCGCCGTCGCGGTCGCGGCGCAACTTCTTCAGGTGCGCGACGCGGTGCCGGCGCGGCTGCATCCGCCCCTCACCCTCCTGCGCGGAGGCACCGGATGAGTTCACCGGGGGGGAGCGCGGCCGAGGCGCCGCGTCTTGAATTGAGGGGCATCACCAAGCGCTATCCGGGCACGGTCGCGAACAAGAATGTCGACCTCACCGTCATGCCGAGCGAGCTGCACGCGCTCCTGGGCGAGAACGGTGCCGGCAAGAGCACGCTGGTCAAGATCATCTACGGTGTCGTCGGCGCCGACGAAGGCGAAATCCGCTGGCAGGGCGAGCCGATCGCGGCGCACGACCCGGCCTCGGCGCGGCGCCTCGGCATCGGCATGGTGTTCCAGCATTTCACCTTGTTCGAGACGCTGACCGTCACCGAGAACATCGCGCTCGGCCTCGATGACCAGCGGGACATGCGCGCGCTGCGACGCAAGATCGTCGAGACCGCGAAGCGCTATGGCATGGCGCTCGACCCCGACCGCTATGTCCACGACCTCGCGGTCGGCGAGCGCCAGCGCGTCGAGATCGTGCGCTGCCTGATGCAAGAACCGAAGCTGCTCATCATGGACGAGCCGACTTCGGTGCTGACGCCGCAGGAAGTGGAGCGCCTGTTCGAGGTGCTGCGCCGCCTCGCCGCCGAGGGCTGCTCGATCCTTTATATCTCGCACAAGCTCGGCGAGATCATGGCGCTGTGTCAACGCGCGACCGTGCTGCGCCAGGGCGCAGTGACGGCGCAATGCGACCCGCGCCGGGAAACCTCGGCCTCGCTCGCCCGCATGATGGTCGGCAGCGAAGTCCTCGCCGTGAAGCGTCCCGCCGAGCACAAGGGCGAAGGCGAGGCGTTGACGGTCACGAACCTGACGATGGAGCCAGACGATCCGTTCGGCACCAGGCTCGACAATATTTCGCTGGCGCTGCGCAAGGGCGAGATTCTCGGCATCGCGGGGGTCGCCGGCAACGGCCAGATGGAATTTTTGCGTGCGCTCGCGGGCGAGCGGCTCGCGCCCAGCGCCGACGCGATCCGCTTCGACGGCAAGCCAGCCGGCAGTCTCGGTCCCGCGGGGCGGCGCGCGCGCGGTCTTGCCTTCGTGCCCGAGGAGCGTCTCGGCCGCGGCGCGGTGGCAGAACTGAGCCTCGCCGACAACGCGCTGCTTACCGCCTATCTCGACGGCAATGTCGGCGCCGGCATGGTCAAGACCGCCACCGTGCGCAACTTCGCCGGCGCCATCGTCAAGGACTACAACGTGGTGTGCGCCGGGATCGACGCGGAGGCGCGATCGTTGTCCGGCGGCAACATGCAGAAATTTATCATCGGCCGCGAAATTCTGCAAAAGCCGCGCGTGCTGATCGCGGCGCATCCGACCTGGGGCGTCGATGTCGGCGCGGCGCTGACCATCCACGAGGCGCTGATCCGGCTGCGCGACACCGGCGCGGCGGTGCTGGTCGTGTCGGAAGACCTCGACGAGCTGTTCGAGATTTGCGATCGCATCGCCGTGATGAGTCACGGCCGACTGTCGGAGCCGAAGCGCGTCGCTGACACCAATATCGATGAGATCGGCCTCCTGATGGGCGGCGAGTTCGAGAGCAAAGAACAGGCGGGAGCACATGCCGCGTCTTAGGCTCGAGCCGCGCGCCCAGACCTCGCGCCTCGCCACCTATCTCTCGCCGGTGCTGGCGGTGGTGCTGACCCTGATCGGCGCGGCGGTGCTGTTTGCGATTTTGGGACGCGATCCGATCCGCGCCTATCAGGCGTTTTTCATCGACCCGATCTCGACCTTCTACGGCGCCGGCGAACTGGGCGTGAAAAGCGCGCCGCTGATCTTGTGCGCCATCGGCCTCGCCATCGGCTTCCGTGCCAATGTCTGGAACATCGGCGCCGAGGGCCAGTTTGTGCTCGGCGGCATCTGCGGTTCCTACGTCGCGCTGTTCTACGAGCCGACGCTCGGCCCTGCCACGCTGCCGGTCATGTTCATTGCGGGCGCGCTGGGCGGCCTGGCCTGGGCGGCGATCCCGGCGCTGCTCAAGACGCAGTTCAACGCCAACGAAATCCTCACCTCGCTGATGCTGACCTATGTCGCGCAGCTTCTGCTGAACTATCTGGTGCGCGGCCCGTGGCGCAACCCGCAGGGTTACAATTTTCCGCAGAGCAAGATTTTCGACGGCTATGCCGTGATCGAGCCATGGATTTCCGGCACGCGCATCGGCCTCGGCACGTTCCTGGCGCTGATCGCCGCCGCGGGGGGTTGGTTCCTGTTGTCGCGCAGCTTCCTCGGCTATCAGATCAAGGTGATCGGCCTGACGCCCGCCGCCGCGGCCTATGCCGGGTTCAGCGCCAAGCGGGTCACCTGGTTCTGTCTGCTGCTGTCGGGCGGCCTCGCCGGTATTGCCGGTATCAACGAGGTCGCCGGGCCGATCGGCCAGTTGCTGCCGGTGATCTCGCCGGGCTACGGCTTCACCGCAATCATCGTCGCTTTCCTCGGCCGGCTTCATCCCGTCGGCATCGTGCTGGCAGGTCTGCTGATCGCCCTCTCCTATCTCGGCGGCGAGGCGGCGCAGATTTCGCTCGACCTGCCGGTGGCGGTGGTTGGCGTGTTCCAGGGCATGCTGTTGTTCTTCCTGCTGGCATGCGAATTGCTGGTGCGCTATCGCGTGCAGATCGGACAAGCCATTGCCGAAAGCGCCGCCTGATGCATGAGCTGACCGCGATCCTGGTCTCGATGGTGCTGTCGGCGACGCCGCTCCTGCTGGCGGCGTCGGGCGAACTGGTGACGGAAAAATCCGGCGTCCTCAATCTCGGCGTCGAAGGCATGATGGTGGTCGGCGCGGTGGTCGGGTTCGGAGTCGCGTTCGGCACCGACAGCGCCATCGCCGGGTTCGCGGTCGCGGCGATCGCAGGTGCGCTGATGGCGGCGTTGTTCGCGGTGCTGACGCTGATCTTCCTCGCCAACCAAGTGGCGACCGGCCTGGCCCTGACGATTTTCGGCCTCGGCCTCTCGGCCCTCATGGGCAAGGCCTATATCGGCAAGACGCTGCCGCCGGTGCCGCATCTCCATATCCCCGGCATCAGCGACATTCCGTTAGTCGGGCCGCTGATCTTCGGCGAGAACGCGATGGTGTATGTCTCCGTCGCATTTGTCATCGCCATTGCCTGGTACCTGTCGCGCACCCGTTCGGGGCTGGTGCTGCGCTCGATCGGCGAAAACCACGACGCCGCGCACGCGCTCGGCTATCCGGTGCGTCGCATCCGGTTCCTCGCCGTGCTGTTCGGCGGCGCGATGTCGGGCCTCGGCGGCGCCTATCTCTCCATCGTCTATACGCCGCTCTGGACTGAGGGCATGACCGCGGGCCGCGGCTGGATCGCGCTGGCGCTTGTCGTGTTTTCGACCTGGAAGCCGTGGCGCCTGCTGTTCGGCGCCTATCTTTTCGGCTTTTTCTCGATCGCGCAGCTTCACGCCCAGGGTTTTGCCGTGCCGATCGCGCCTGAATTCCTGTCGATGCTGCCCTATCTCGCAACCATCCTGGTGCTGGTGATAATCTCGCGCGACGCCAAGCGCATCCGGCTCAACGCGCCGGCCGCGCTCGGCAAGGCGTTCCGCGCCACGGCATGAGGCATGTATTCTGGTTCAACCGCGCGACTGGCCGATGAGGAGGCCGCGCAAAACAGGGGAGAGTGCAGGTATGAGTATCAAGCGTAGAGACTTCATCATCGGCGCGGGCGGCGCGGTTGCCGCGACGTCGGTGCTCGGCATGCCCTATATCGCGCGCGCGGCAGACAAGCTGAAAGCGGCGTGGATCCTGGTCGGCCCGTCGGGCGACATGGGCTATTCCTACCAGCACGATCTCGGCCGCCTCGCGGTGCAGAAGGAACTCGGCGACCGCGTCGAGACCCACAAGGTCGAAAGCGTGCCGGAAGGCGCCGATTGCGAGCGCGTCCTGACCCAGCTTGCCAATCAGGGCTACGGGCTGATCTTCACCACCTCGTTCGGCTACATGGATCAGACCATCAAGGTCGCCAAGAACTTCCCCAAGGTGAAGTTCGAGCACGCCACCGGCTATAAGCGCTCGGCCAACGTCGCGACCTACAACATCCGCTTCTATGAAGGCCGCACCGTGCAGGGCACACTCGCCGGCCATCTCTCCAAGTCGGGCATTGTCGGCTATGTCGGCTCGATTCCGATTCCCGAAGTCATCATGGGCATCGACGCCTTCACCCTCGCCTTCCGCAAGATCCGTCCCGACGGCAAGGTGAAGGTGATCTACGTCAACGGCTGGTTCGATCCCGGCAAGGAAGCCGACGCCGCCAAGGCGCTGATCGACCAGGGCGCCGACATCATCTGCCAGCACACCGACAGCCCGGCGCCGGTTCAGACCGCCGAGGCACGCGGGGCCTGGGCCTTCGGCCAATCGTCCGACATGGCGAAGTTCGGCCCGACGCATTGCGTCACGTCGAACGTCGACAATTGGGCGCCATATTACGTCGAGCGCACCAAGATGGTGCTCGACGGCAGCTGGAAGTCGACCGACACCTGGGGCGGCCTCGCCGCCGGCATGCTGTCGATGCCGACCTTCAACTCGCATGTCCCCGCGGCGGCGGCAGCCGACGGCATGAAGGCGTACAACGACGTCAAGTCGGGCGCCCGTCATCCGTTCGACGGCCCGGTGGTCGACAAGAGCGGCGCCACCAAGGTCGCGGCCGGCGCCAACATGCCGGACGGCCAGATCGCGGGCCTCAACTGGTACGTCCAGGGCGTCGAAGGCGACCTGCGCAGCTAGTAAAAGCGCAACCCCTCCCCCTTGATGGGGGAGGTGATTCCCCATTCACGCGCCCTCCCCCGGAAACCGGGGAGGGCGTTTTTTCTAAGAGACGGCGCTAGAGAACCGGCCAGACCCAGAACACGACGCCAATCAGCGCAATGAACGCCCCGCTCAGGATTTCGCCGTAGCGTTCCACGGGCCCCAACGACGCTCGTTGCAGGCCAGCCGCCGAATAGACGCACAGGGCGACATAGGTGGCGATGCTGCTGGCCGCGAACAGAACCGCCATCAGCAGGATTGTGCCGACGCCTAGCCTGCTGGCGGCAAAGAAAGCGGGAATACCCTCTATCATCGGCGACGAGCCGAGGATGATCAAAAGCGCGCCGCGCCCCGTCGCGCGATGCGAATGTTCGTGGAACGGCGGATCGAGCGACATCGCGCTCGTGATCGGGTGGGATTTCGCCGGCGCGTGGGCGTGGATATGGATATGCGGCACGCGGTCGGCGTGGCGATGCCAATGGGCATGGCGCATTTCTTCAGCGTGATCGTGGCGATGGCGATGGCGATCTGGACCGTGGCCGTGCCCATGCCCGTGATGGTCATGACCGCTGTCGCCGTGATGATGATGCTGGTGACGACCATGTTCGAGACGCAACTCCATCAACCCCGTGACGATGGACCACCCCCCGAACAAGACCAACGCGACACTGGCAATCGTATCGACCACGCCGCCGAACCGTTGCGCCGCCGATACGCCAACCAACCAAACTGCGAGACCGATGGCGAGCGTCGACAGAACATGGCCCATCCCCGCCCGTGCGGCAGCCCATGCGGTTTCGGCCTTCGACCAACCGTTCTGGCGAGCGAGCAAACTTATCGGGACCCAATGATCGGGGACTGCCGTATGCAGAACGCCGACGACGATGACGGCAACGACCAGCATCAGCGTCGATGGCGATTGCAGGTTTCCGAACGGGAGCATCATCTCAACAGGAATGGTAGCCGCGCCCGACGCGGATCGCGAGGCGGACCCGCGTCAATAGATTTTGCATGGCACCCCTCGTTTTGTACTCATTTGCTGTAAATGCCGCATCCCCATGACAGCGCACCTTTGTGGTTCTTGTGGCTCCGCAGGAAAAGCGCGCCCAGCCAGCACCTGTAAATTCCCAGCAGATAACAGAAAGAACAGGAGGAACTACCGCGGCGGACAGGCACAAGATATAGACGCTAACCCGGCGCTCGCTCGGTCTTGCGCGGCGGCGTCGCATCGCGCGGCTGGAATTTGCGCAGAACACGGTAGAGGACGCGCGCGCCGATTTCGGCGTCGGCTTCGGTGATCGATTCCGCCGGGTTGTGGCTGATGCCGCCTTTGCAACGGACGAAGATCATGCCGACGTCGCACAGGCTGGCAATCGCCATCGCGTCGTGCCCCGCCCCGCTGGCGAGACGGCGGCGGGTCACGCCGAGCGCGGCGATGGCGCGCTCGATCTCCACCATCAGCCAAGCGGAGCATGCCACCGCGGGGCTCTCGAAGGTGCGGTCGATGGCGACGGTGACGCCGCGCTTGCGCGCGATCGATTGCGACGCGGCGACGATGTCCGTGTAGGCGCCGAGCCGCGTCGCGTCGTCGGGCGAGCGGAGATCGAGGCTGAAGCTGGCCTTGCCGGGGATGACGTTGGTGGCGCCGGGCGACGCCGCAATCCGCCCCACCGTGGCGACCAACGCCGGGTTGTCGCGGGCGCGCGCCTCGATGGCAAGGATGATCTCCGCCGCGGCGGCGAGCGCGTCGTGGCGCAGCTTCATCGGCACGGTGCCGGCATGGCCGGACATGCCGGTGACGTCGATGTTGGCGCGCGTGCCGCCGGCGATCGAGGTGACGATGCCGACAGGCAGATTGTCCGCCTCGAGCACCGGGCCTTGCTCGATGTGCAGCTCGAGATAGCCGAGCACGTCGCCGCGCCGCCGCGCGATCATGCGGATGCTCGCGGGGTCGAGGCCAAACGCGGCCAGCGCCTCGCGCATGGTGACGCCGTCGGCATCCTTGCGGTCGAGCACGGTCTTGTCGAACGTGCCGGCGACCGCGCGGCTGCCGAGCAGCGTCGACTGGAAGCGCACGCCTTCCTCGTCGCCGAAGCCGATCACTTCGATGGCGAAGGGCGGCCGCTCGTTGCGCTTGTGCATCGCGCCAACGCAGGCGATGGCGGCGAGCACGCCGAGAATGCCGTCATACTTGCCGGCGTCGCGCACCGTGTCGAGATGCGAGCCGATGAGCAGCGCCGGCAGGCCCGGCTTCGCGCCCTCGTAGCGCCCGACGACGTTGCCAATCGCGTCCATCGACGCGTCCATGCCGGCGAAGCGCATCCAGTCCATGACCATGCGCGCCGCCTCGCGGTGCTGCGGCGTCAGGAAGGTGCGCGTGACGGTACCGGGCACCTCGGTGACGGCGCCGAGCTGGTCGGCGCGGTCGAGGAGTTGGGCGCCAACGCCCGCCATCGGATCGGGCTCGGCAGCGGCGCGGTCGTCGGCGAGGATGTCGTCTACGCGGAAGCGCGCGATCTTCGCGACCTCGTCGAGCGCGACTGCGAACTCGTCGTCGGCCGCGTGGGTGACGCGCTGTTCCATCGCCGCGATGATCTCGGCGCGCTGCTTGCCCTTCACCGCCATGATGAAGGGGAAGCCGAACCGGTCGCGATAGGTTCGGTTGAGGTTGCGCAGCTTCGCCGCGTCGGCGAGGCGCGCGCTGTCGAGCCCGGCCGAGGCTTGCTCGCGGCGCGAAAATTCAGCGACGATCTTGGAGGCGCCGAGTTCGGGATGGGCCTTGAGCAACGCCAATTGCTTGTCGTGCGGCGCCGCGATCACGGTGTCGACCATCGCCTGGTGCAGCGCATCGATGCTCGCGAAAGGCCGGCGCTGCCACGCCGCCTCAGCGATCCACGGCGAATGCTCGAACACCGCGCCGAGCAGCTCGACGAAGGTGGCACGGTCCATGCCGTTGAGCGCGCCGAGCGTGACGGTCATGACGCCGCCTTGCGGTACGGAAAGTTCTTGCGCCAATGTCGCGCGATGTCGATGCGGCGGCAGATCCAGACTCGATCGTGGCGCTGCACATGATCGAGGAAGCGCGCCAGCGCCTGCGCCCGGCCCGGCCGCCCGACAAGGCGGCAATGGAGACCGACCGACATCATGCGTGGGCGGGTTTCGCCTTCTTGATAGAGCAGATCAAAACTGTCCTTGAGGTACTGGAAGAAATGCTCGCCGTTGCCGAAACCCTGCGCCGTGGTGAGGCGCATGTCGTTGGCCTCAAGCGTGTAGGGCACGATGAGATGCGGTTTGCCCTCAACGGTCTCCCAATAGGGCAGCTCATCGGCATAGGAATCCGCGTCGTAGAGAAACCCGCCATGCTCGGCGACGAGGCGGCGGGTGTTCGGGCCCATGCGGCCGGTGTACCAGCCGAGCGGTTTGACGCCCGAGGCCCGTTCGATCGCCTCGACGGCGAGCTTGATATGCGCGCGCTCGGTCTCGGGGTCGATGTACTGGTAGTCGATCCAGCGCCAGCCGTGCGACGCGACCTCAAAATCGGCCTCGACCATCGAGGCGGCTATCTCGGGCACTCTGCCCAGCGCCATGCCGACGGCGAACACTGTCACCGGCAGCTTGCGCTCGGCGAACATCCGGCGCAGCCGCCACCAGCCGACGCGGCTGCCATATTCGTAATGCGATTCCATGTTGATGTGCCGGACGCCCAAAAGCGGCACGGCATTGACGATGTCGCTCAGGAAGGCTTCCGACGCGGCGTCGCCGTGGAGAATGTTGTTCTCGCCACCTTCCTCGAAATTGATGACGAACTGCACAGCGACGCGGGCGCCGCCCGGCCATTTCGGATCGGGCCAGTCGTGCCCGTATCCGGTCATGTCACGGGGATAGTTCTGTCTCGTGTCAGTCAAGGGACGCGCCCTCCGCGATCCAGACGCCGAGCAGTGCGCGCTCCTTCTCGGTCATGCCGGTCTTGTTGCCGAGCGGCATGGCGTTGGTATCGACCGCCATGAGCTTGATCTTCGCGAGCACCCCGGCGATCTGCTGCTTGGTGTCGAACTTCACGCCGTTCGGCGCCTCGTGGAACATATCGTCGGTCGGGCGCGCCGAATGACATTGCACGCAGCGATGCGCGAACACCGCGTCGACCTGGTTGAAGCTGACGCGCTCACCGGAGGCGGCGCCGCTGCTCATCGGCAATGATGTCGCCAGCGCCAACGCCAGCGCGCCGACCACGGCGCCCGCCAGCACATAAGGCGCGGCCTTGCCGCCGCGGTCGAATGTGTTGAGGAAATAGCGCACCAAGCCGCCGATTACGAACAGCGCGAGCAGAATTGCCCAATTCCATTTCTGGCCGTAAGTGTTCGGAAAATGATTCGAGATCATCACGAACACGACCGGCAGGGTCATGTAGTTGTTATGGACGGAGCGCTGTTTCGCGGCGTTGCCCCAGGCAGGATCGGGCACCTGCCCCGCCGCGTTGGCGCGCACCATGCGGCGCTGGCCGGGCTGAATCACGAACAGCACGTTCGACACCATGATGATGCCCATCATGGCGCCGACATGCATGTAGGCGGCGCGTCCCGACAGGAGATGTGTCAGGCCCCACGCGATGACGACGAGCAGCGCCGCGCAGACGAGGTTCATCACCCCTTCGAGCCGGTTGAGGGGCGAGCGCCAGATCGCTTCGTAGATGGCGAAGCCGCCGGCCAGCGTGACGATGCCGATGGCAACGGCTTCGAGCTGAGTCAAGTTGGCGACGGCGGGATCGACCATGAAGCCGCTGCCGCCGAAATAGTAGACGATGAACAAGAGCGTGATGCCAGAAAGGCCGGTGAGATAGGCCTCCCACTTGTACCAATGCAATTCCGGAATTTTGTCCGGCGGGACGTATTTGAGTTTCTCGACCTCGTAATAGCCGCCGCTATGGATGAGCCAGATCTTGCCGGCGGAGTGTTTATTGCCGCCGAGCGCGGCTGTCAGGTGCGCATCGAGATAGATGAAAAAAAACGAAGTGCCGATCCAGCCGATCCCGACAATGATGTGGAACCAGCGTACGAACAGGTTGGCCCATTCGAGAATGACCGAGACCATTTTCCCCCGCCGTACCAAGACGGATGCGGCGGCGCATCCCCGGCGCCGCCGCTCCGCTTCAATGCGTTACGCCCGCGGGCTGAGTCCGAAATCGTACTTCAGCGCGTAGGTATTCTTGCCGACCGCTTTGAAATCCTGGATCAGCGATTCCTTCACGCCAAACACGGCGTCTTCTTTGATGTGCGGCGCGCCCTTGACGAAGAGATGCGTCGTGAGCGGCTTGTAGCCTTCGGCCGACACCATGAAGTGCAGATGCGCCGGCCGCCACGGCGCACGGTTGGTCGCGCGCATCAGAACGCCCACAGGCCCGTCGGTCGGAATCTGATAACCCTTCGGCAACACCGACTTGAAGTGATAGGTGCCGTCGCGGTCGGAACGAAACTTGCCGCGCAATTCGTATTTCGGCTTTTTCGGATCCTGGTTGGAATACAGCCCATCCTCGCCCGCCTGCCACACATCGATCAGCGCGTTGGCAATCGGCTTGCCTTTCGGATCGTGAATCACCCCGGTGACGTCGAGCGGATCGCCCGGCGGGTTGCCGTCGACCGTCGCGCCCTTCGGCAGTTCCGGCGCGCCCGGCACATAGAACGGACCCTGCACCGTCGCTTCGGTCTCGCCGGCGCCGGTGCCGTGGTTGAGTTCGACGACCGTCATCGACAGGCCGAGCACGTCCGACAAGAGAATAAATTCCTGACGCATCTCGTCGCAGATCTGGCCGACGGATGTGACGAACTCGATGCCCTTGATCCATTCCTGCTCGGTCAGCTTCATCTCGCGGGCGAAGGAATGGAGATGCTTGACCAGACTGGTCATAATCTCCTTCAGCCGGGGATCAGAACAGTCCTTGTAGCGCGACACGACTTCGTCGGTGAGTTGCGATCCAATCAGGGCAGGCATTTTTCCTCCTCATTCGAGACGAACCCGGCGGCGGACCGGGAAAAAGTGAATATCGAAGCGATCGGCGACGAGGCCCCACAGCCCGCGCGGCGCGAGTAGCATAATGACCACGGCGACCGCACCGAGCAAGATCATGTACCAGGCGCCATAATCGGCCAAGAAATATCGCAAGGCAAAGAACACCAAGGCTCCCAAGAACGGCCCTTCGATACTGCCGATGCCCCCGATAACAACAATAAAGATGATGTCCGCGGTCCAGTCGATGACGTCGAAAGCGGAGTCCGGGGAAATGCGCAACTTTTCGAGATAGATCAACGCGCCGATCATGCCCGTCACCAGCGCCGCGAGCAGATAGACAGCATACTTGGTCCGGTCGTTATTGATGCCGACGCTTCCCGCTGCCGTTTCGCTGTCGCGGATCGCGGTCAGCGCCAAACCCTGGCGCGAACGCAGCCAGGCGAACACCACCGCCACGGTGCCGATGCCGATGACTAGTCCGACGTAATAAAGAGAGGCCTCGCGATCAAATCTGGTCTCGCCGACGTGGCGCGAAATCGCCACCGGTAAGCTCATGCCGGTGCCGGCGCCGAGGTCGCGGATCAGCCCCATCACCTCGCTATACACTTCGGCGATCACCCAGGTACCGATGGCGAAATAAGCGCCGCGAAGGCGGAACACGATCAACGCTGTCGGCACCGCGATAAGGGCGGCAATAACCCCCGCCAGCACGATCGCGGGCAGTGGCGGCACGCCGGCAAGAATGGTCAACCCAAACAATGCGTAGCCGCCAAGCCCGACAAAAGCTTGCTGTCCGACCGACACCAGGCCGGCATAGCCGGCGAGGAGATTCCACAATTGCGCGAGCGCTATGGTGTAGCAGATCTCCACGATCAGCCGCAGATCGTCCTCGCCGCCCCACCATGGTACCGACACCAACAGCACGACGATGGCAATCGCCAATACCAACCCAATCCAACTCGTGCGCGTCGAGCGTTCGATGCGAAAGGCGGGTGTGGACGCGGCGCTGCTCATCGCTCAATCCACCAGTTTCGGGAACAGGCCGCGGGGCCGGAGAATCAGCACCGCCAGAAAAGCAAGGTGGCCGGCCAGCGATTCCCAGCCCGGATTGAGCTGGGCGCCGACCGCCTGCGCGACGCCCAACACGACGCCGCCCGCCAGCGTGCCCCACAGACTGCCGAGACCGCCAATGATGACGGCCTCGAAAGCATAGAGCAGACGTGCCGGCCCACTGGCCGGATCGAAATTGACGCGCACGGCGAGAAAGATCGCGGCAATCGAGATCACCGCCAGCGACAGCGCTGTCGCCAGCGCATAGACATGCCGGTTGCGCACGCCGTAGAGCCGCGCAGTGTCGGCATCGTCGGACGTGGCACGGAAGGCGCGTCCCAGCGCGGTGCGATAGATCAGCAGCTCCAACAGCGCGATCACCGCCACCGCCGTCAGAAAAATCACAAATGGAAACCAACCGATGGCGAGCTGATCGGAAATATGGAGACTTGCCGTCTCGAAATTGCCGGCCTGAAGTTTCTGGCTGTCGGCGCTGAACCCTTCGAGCAGCGCGTTCTGAATGATGATGGACAGGCCGAATGTTACCAGAAGCGGCGGCAGGATGTCGCCGCCGAGCGTGAAGTTGAGCAAGCCGCGCTGGAGAATGTAGCCGAGCACGAACATCGTCGGCACCACGATAACAAGGCTGACGAACGGGCTGAGGCCGAGCGTCTGCACCACGACGAGGCCGAGATAGGCCGCAAACACGATCAGGTCGCCATGCGCGATATTGACGAGACGCATCACGCCGAACATCAGCGACAGGCCGGCCGCGAACAATGCATAGAGTCCGCCGATCAGCGCGCCCTGGAGGATGCCGTTGATCCAGTCCATCGTGCCCTACACGCCGAAATAAGCGAGCTTGATCTGCTCGCGCGTGAGAGAGGCCGGTTTGGCTTCGAGTGTGACGCGACCTTCCTGCAGACAGTAGACGCGGTCCGCCAACGCGAGGGCGCGATTGATGTCTTGCTCCACCACCACAAGCGACGTACCGCCGGCCCGGATGCCGGGCAGCGCCCCGTAGACGTCGCGGATCACGATGGGCGCGAGGCCGAGGCTGATCTCGTCGCACAGCAACAGCTCGGGGTTGGTCATCAGTGCGCGACCAATTGCAGCCATCTGTTGCTGGCCGCCCGACAACGAAGTCGATGCCTGGCGCCGCCGCTCTTTCAAAATTGGAAACAGCGTGTAGACGTGGTCGAGGTTCCAGGGGCCTTTACGGCCGCTTTGCTGGCCCATTAGAAGATTTTCCTCGACGGACAGCGACGGGAACAGCTTGCGCCCCTCCGGCACCAGGGCGATGCCGCGCGACACGATGTCGGCTGGCGACAGCGATCCAATCGCGGCGCCGCGATAGCGAATGCGATCGGACGGCGCCGGCAACAGACCGCAGATGGTGCGCAGCAATGTCGATTTCCCCGCGCCGTTGGCGCCGATAATGGCGACGGCTTCTCCCTCTTCAACCGCCAGATCGACGCCGAACAGCGCCTGAAAATCGCCATAGAACGCGGTCAGCCCGGAGGTCGCGAGCAACGCGGTCATCGCTCTTCGATCCCCATATATACCTCTTGCACCTGCGGCGATTCCATCACCGCGCGCGGTTCGCCGTCGGCCAGCTTCTGGCCGAAATTAATGACGAACAGCCGCCCGACCACGGCGATAAGCGCATGAACGACATGCTCGATCCAGACAATCGAGACGCCCGACCGATGCACGGCGCGGATCGTCTCGATCAGAAGTTGGCATTCGGTATCGGTCAGGCCCCCGGCGATCTCGTCGAGCAACAACATCTTCGGATCGGTCGCGAGCGCGCGCGCCAGTTCCAACCGCTTGCGCTCCAGCAGCGTCAGCTTGCCGGCGGGCAGGTTTGCCTTGCCGAGAAGATTGGTGAGGCGCAGGAGATCGATGCAGCGCTCATAGGATTCCGCTTCGCGCCGCGTCGCGCCAAACGCCGCGCCCGCAAGGACGTTCTCGAATACGCTCATGTTCCCGAATGGATGCGGAATCTGATAGGTGCGGCCGATGCCGCGGCGGCAGCGGATATAGGCGGGCAGTCCAGTGACATCCTCGCCGGCGAAACGAATAGCGCCCGCGCCAACCGGCAAATCGCCGGCGATGAGGTTGAACAGCGTGGTTTTTCCTGCACCGTTCGGACCGAGAATGCCGAGCGCCTCGCCCGCGTCGAGCGACAGCGACAAATCGTCGATCACCTTGAGAGCGCCGAAATTCTTCGATACATGCTCCAGGGACAAGAGCGGCGCCACGTACTCCCCCACCGAAAAAACAAACCCTCTCCGCTCCGATGAGCGGAGAGGGTCGATATTGCCGGAGTCCGTTAGCTATACAACTCCATCTTGCCGCCGACCGGAATTTGCGGCGCCGTCGTATTGGCAACGACGATGATCTCGTTCTTGAACTTGCCGCCCTTGGTCGCGCGCCACTGACCGCCGACCATCGGCGTCTTGGACACGTTGTTCATAACGCCTTTCTCGCCCCACTTGATCCGACCGACCACCGTCTCGAGATCGGTCGACTTGATGGCATTGAGCGTCGCGGCAGCATTGCCCGGTCCGCCCGAGCGCTTGACGATGTCGGCCGCCATCTCGAACAAAGAGTAAGCAAAGCCGATATGCTGCGTCCATTGCCGACCCGTCGCCTTGGTATAGGCGTCGCAAAGTTGCTGGCAATTCTCGCCGGTGAGCGACGATTTGTACGGCCACACCGGCCCCCACCAATATTCGCTCGACAGGTTGTTGGCGGCCGCGCCGAGACTGTCGATCACCACCGGGAACAGCAGTGCCTTGCCGACCGTGATGGCCTTCGGCTTGTAATTCTGCTGCGCCGCCTGCTTGAGAAAAGTGCCGATGTCGGGCGGGATCACCACGCCCGTCACGATCTCGACATTCTCCTTTTTGAACGTACCGATGTAGTTGGAGAAATTGTCATTCATATCGGGGAAGCGGCCCGGGTCGATAACCTTGTAACCGCCGTTCGCCGCCATGCCCGGCGCGATGCCGTGTTCCTTGTCGCCCCAGGCGTTGCCGTCGCCGTCATTGGGGAACAGGCCGCCGACCACTTTGTTGGTCGGGATCGTGTTCCACATCGCGGTATAGGCGCCGATAATGTCTTCAAGGCCCCAGAAGTAGTGGTAGGTCCACTTGAAGCCGACGCCGGGCTTGCCGCCGCGCGCGAAGAACCAGGGCTGCCACGGCGCCATGGTGGAGACGCAGGGCACTTCGTTGGTCTCGGCCTGATCGCCGACGGGGTTGGTGGTCTCCGGCGTCGAGGCGACCAGCAGCAGATCGACCTTGTCCTTGTGGATGAGGTCGGCGGCGACGGCGGCGGCGCGGTTTTCCTTGGACTGGCTGTCGCGGACCAGGATCTCGACCTTGACGGTCTTGCCCGAGGCGTCCTTGACGCCCTTGCCGAAATGCTTGCGGGCGATGTTGAGCATGAAGCCGTCCGCTTCACCAAACGCCGCGAGCGGGCCGGTCTGCGGGCTGACATAGCCGATCTTGTAGACCTTGCCGGCGGCGATCGACGGCGCCGAAATCAGCGACCCGGCGCCCGCGACGGCCGCCGTGGCGCCCGCCGCTTTCAACACATCGCGGCGCGACACCTGATGCTTCACTGCCATAACTTCCTCCCCTCAATCCGTTGGATTAGCTGGCTCAATCCGGTCCGGAACCGGTTTACGAAATCCCACATAATCATGAGGAAAGGCATCGCCCGTGGCAATAGCGACGTAGCCCCATGATTGACCCAGCCACGTATGCCTTTGTCTGTTTTTGTCAGCCAACCGTCAGCGTTTGTAGAAGGGCGGCGTGTTGCCCGCGTAGTTCACCCAGGTCGCCTTGGGGTTGGTGTATTCGTGCATCGCCTCGAAGCCCATTTCGCTGCCATAGCCCGAATCCTTGATGCCGCCGAACGGCGAGCCGGGATGGAAGCGCTTGTAGCAATTGATCCACACCATGCCGACCTGGAGCTGTTTCGCGAGCCGGTGCGCGCGGTTGAGGTTGCGCGTCCACAGCCCGCCGCCGAGCCCATACGAGGTCGCGTTCGCCTGCTCGATCACCGCATCCTCGTCGCGGAACACCGACACCGTGACGAACGGCCCGAACACTTCGTCGCGATTGACCCGGTCCTGCGGCTTGGCGCGCACCACGGTCGGCAGGACGTAGCAGCCTTTGGCGAGCGCGGGATCGTCCGGCGCCTTGCCGCCGAGCAGGATCTCGCCGCCCTCCTCTTTCGCGATCTGCGAATAGCGCAGCACCTTTTCCTGATGCGGCCGCGACGTCAGCGGGCCCATCTCGGTCTCGACCTTGCGCGGATCGCCGAGCTTGATGGTCTTGGCGAGGCCGATGAACTTGTCGAGGAACTGGTCGGCGATGGTTTCGTGCAGCATCAGACGCGAGCCGGCGATGCAGGCCTGGCCCTGATTGTGGAAAATGCCGAACGCCGAGCCGTTGACGGCGAGGTCGATGTCGGCATCTTCAAAAACGATGTTGGCGCCCTTGCCGCCCAGCTCGAGCTGCAAGCGCTTCAGATTGCCGGCCGAGGCCTGCACCACTTTGCGGCCGGTGACGGTCGAGCCGGTGAACGAGACCTTGCCGATGCCGCCATGCTCGGCGAGATATTGGCCGGCGGTCGCGCCGTAGCCCGGCACGATATTGATGACGCCGGGCGGGAACCCGACTTTCGCGGCCAACTCGGCGACGCGCAGCGTCGTCAGCGGCGTCAGCTCGGCCGGCTTCAGCACCAGGCAGTTCCCCGCCGCCAGCGCCGGCCCCATTTTCCAGCTCGTGAACATCAGCGGGAAGTTCCACGGCACGATCAGCCCGACGACGCCGATCGGGTCGCGCGTGATGTAGGTGAGGAAGCCCGGCTCGGCCGGCACGACGAAGCCTTCGTATTTGTCGGCCATGCCGGCGAAATAGCGGAACACGGCCGCGGTGCGGAACACGTCGAGGTTCCGCGTGTCGCGGATCGGGTGGCCGGTGTCGAGCGTCTCGATCAGCGCGAGGTTCTCGCCGTCTTCCTCGATCGCCTGCGCCAGCTTATAGATCAGCGCGCCGCGCGCCGACGCCGCCATGTTCGACCAGGCGGGAAACGCCTTCTGCGCCGCCGACACCGCGCGATCGATATCGGCGCGGTCGCCCTCGGCGACTTTCGCGAGAAGGCTTTCGTCGTGCGGGTTCAGCACGTCGAACGTCTTGCCCGACGACGCCGGCACGAATTTGTTGTCGATGAACAGATTGGTGTTGACCTGGATGTTCGGAATCGTGTCGGGCATGAACGCCTCCCCTATTGGCTGAAAACAAAAGGGCGGCGCCGAACAGCGCCGCCCTTCCGTGTCGTTAAATCAAATCACTGCGGCCGATTAGAAATCGAGCGGGTACGGCGGCAGCTTGCCCTTGGCATAAAGTTCGTCGAGGCCCGGCGTGCCGTTCTCGGCCACCAGCAGCATCGAGCGTTTCGGCGCGAAGCCCTGGTGCCGGATGTCGGCCGGCATGGCGCAAACGTCGCCCGCCTTCATGACGATGCGGCCGCGCGGGTTCCCGGTGTTCTTGTCCTGGATGTTCCAGTGGATTTCATCCGAGAGCTGGATGAACCACTCGTTGCGGTCGTTGCCGTGGATCACGGGCAGCATGTGCTCTTCCGAGGTGACGCAGAAGATGCTGGCGCCGGTGATCGAGGCGACCGACGGGTTCCAGGTCACGTCCGAGCGCGCGATGTGGTCGAACAGGTTGATGGCGTTGAGCTGGCCCTCGAACCCTTTCTCCGCATGCACTTCCGGCTTTTCGAACTTGAGGTCGGCGAACGCGCGGTTGACCGGATGGCCGGTCTGGTCCGAGCGCGGCGTCACGTCGCCCGGCAGGCCGAGCATGCGCTTCGCCGGGGTGAAGCCGCGGACCAGCGCGTCCTTGCGCGGCTCGCGCTTCGAGCCGAGCGGGTTGCCGGTTTCCTGCGGCGCGCGTAAGGGATCGTAGCCTTCGCTGATCCAATCGCGGGCGATGGTGTCGAACGCCGTCACGACCTTGTCGGTGGTGAAGGTTTCCATGAAATCGGTCTTCGCCGCCTTGTAGCCGCCGTCATAGGAGCCGGCGAAAATGTCGACGGTGCCGTAATGGTTCTGGGTGCCGAAGACGTCGTCGAAAAAGATCCAGCCGTAGAAGAACTGCCACCCGATGTCGCGCACCAGCGCGCGCAGGAAACGGTCGATCTCGATGATGCGCGTGCCGTGCGGCCAGGTCACATGCGCGAAATATTCGTCGCGGCGGAACTTGAAGTTGCCGAACTGGAATTCGGTGTAGCCCAGCTGGGCGTCCTTGCCGAGAATCTTGATGTCGGCGGCGATTGCAGCATTAGCCATGAACGATCCCTCCGGTGGAGTGGATAAGGTTGATTCAGTTAATCACGAAATGCAGATGTCTTTCCAGCGCTCGACGGTGACGTCGCCGCCGAGAGTCTGGAACAGCACCACGCCCGGCGCGCCGTTGGAGACAAGCTGATACGCCGCGCCCGCGGGCAGCAGCGCCTGGTTGCCGAGCTTGGCGCGGACATAGCCCATCTTCTGGCCGTTCGGCGCGGCGGCGAGCTTGGTCGCGCCGCGCTTGCCGGACGGCACCGCGGCGGACGGATCGAGCTTGACGAAATTGATGGTGATGTCGCCGTCCATTACCACGACGAATTCGTCGTGCGCGGCGGCATACCACGGCGAGGTGCCGTCGATCTTCGCGACCTCGACGACATATTCGATGTTCTTGGTGACGGCGACGCGCTCGAACGGCTTCGCCTTGTTCGCGACCTCGAACAGATTCGAGAACGCGTAATGCTTCTTGTCGTCGTTGACGATATCGAGCGAGCCCTTGGTATAGTTTTTCAGCGAGCCCAAAGCGGTGTGGTAGGCCATTGCTTGCTCCCGAGCCTTTTCAGCCTGCGAGCGACCGTTATAGCGGTTTTCCCGGAAAACCAACCAGCGATGTTGATGAATTCCCGAACCGCCCCGATGCCCGCCCGGCGTTGATTTTCGCAAGGCGAATTTTTCTTCGCTTAGCGAAGATTTTTCTGTAATTTACCCCACTATGTCAAGGAGCATGAGCGAACGGGATTTCGTCACCGCATTGTCGCGCGGCCTCGCGGTGATTCGCGCCTTCAACCGCAACAGGCCCGAGATGACGCTGACCGAGGTCGCGGCGCGCACCTCGCTCAGCCCCGCGACCGCGCGGCGCAGCCTCTATACATTGCAGCAGTTGGGTTACATCTCGTCGCACGGTCGGCGCTTCATGCTGCGCTCCAAGGTGCTCGATCTCGGCTCGGCGTTCTGGAGTTCGATGAAGATCGAGGAAGTGGCGCAGGCGCATTTGCGCGAAGTGGTCGACGCGGTCGGCGATTCCTGCTCGCTCGCGGTGCTCGAAGGCAAGGACGTGCTCTATCTCGGCCACGCCGCCAGCCGCCGCACGGTGCGCATGCCCGCCGGCATCGGCGCGCGCTTCCCCGCTTACGCGACGTCGATCGGCCGCGCCATGCTGGCCTATCTCGATCCCGGCATGCTCGAGCGCTATCTCGACACGGTCGAGATGAAGGCGCTGACCGACCGCACCGTGACGGACGCGACGCGGCTCAAGCAGATCCTCGCCGAGGTGCGCAAGAACGGCTACGCCTGCACCCAGGACGAGCTCGATTACGGCCTGTCGTCGGTCGCGGTGCCGGTGATGATCGGCGAGCGCGCGGTTGCCGCGATCAACACTTCGTCGAACTCCGCGCGCATGACCAAGGACGAGCTGGCGAAGGCGCGCGTCGGTATCCTGCAACGCACAGCGCTAGCGATCGCGCAGGCGCTTGAGCAATCGCCGGCGCTGCTTCATTCGCTCAACAGCAATCAGACCGAGCCCTATCTCTCGCCGCCGCCGCCGCCGCGCCTCACGGAAGGCCGCGCCGCGCGATAACGCGCCGGTTCCCTCGACTTGCCGTCCGCGGTGCGCGATGATCGCGCGGGGTGTCGCATGGGGGTGACGATGATTTTCGAACAGATCGCGACCGGCGGATGCCAGTCCTATCTCGTCGGCTGCACCGAAACCCGCGCGGCGGTGCTGATCGATCCGGAAATCCGCCAACTCGACCGGTATCTGGCGCTGATATCGCAAGAAGGCTTGCGCCTCCACTACGTCATCGACACGCATACCCATGCCGACCATTTCTCCGCCGCCAAGCGCATCGGCGAGATGCTCTCGGTGCCGATCGTCATGCACCATGACAGCCCGGCGCCGTTCGCCGGACTGCGGCTCGACGACGGCGAGATGCTGGCGGCGGGGAAATTGCGGTTCCACGCGCTGCACACCCCGGGACACACGCGGGATTCGATGTGCATCGTCGTCGAGGATCGCGTCTTCACCGGCGACACGCTGCTGATCGGCGCCACCGGCCGCAGCGACCTGCCGAGCGGCGATCCCGACCAGTTATACGACAGCCTGTTCGGCAAGCTCTTGAAGCTCGACCCGGCGCTGCTGGTCTATCCGGCGCACGATTACAAAGGCCGCAGCCACACCACCATCGGCGACGAGATCGCGAACAATCCGCGCCTGCAAAAACGCGAACGCGCCGAATTCACCGACATGATGCGGCACCTCAATCTCAGCGCGCCGGATCACCTGACCGAGGCGCTGCGCACCAACATGAGCGGCGGCAAGACGGTGACGGAGCTTCTGTCCGACGCCGCCGCCGGAATCCCCTTCATGGCGGCGGCTGAATTGAATGCGCAACTTGGAACCCGGGCGAACGACCTGGTGGTGCTCGACGTGCGCGAACAGAGCGCGTTCGACGCCGGGCACATTCCCGGTGCGCGCCACTTGCCGCGCGGCCAGCTCGAAATGCGGGTCGATCAGGATCTGCCTGACCCGACGCTGCGCATCCTGGTCTATTGCGAGTTCGGCATGATCTCGACGCTGGCCGCGGCGACCCTGCGGCAGCTCGGATTCATGCGCGCCGCCGGCCTCGACGGGGGCTTCAAAGCGTGGCGCGAGGGCGGCTTGCCGGTGGAAAAGTAGCGCCGATCAGCGGCCCATGCCGCCGCGCAACAGCTTGATAATCAGCAGCAGGACAATAGCGCCGATCGCGGAGCTGATGATCGCGGCGACCCAGCCGGTCCCGAGACTGAGATGCAGCACCGACAGCAGCAGCCAGTTGCCGATGAAAGCGCCGATGATGCCGATCACGAGGTCGCCGAGCAGGCCGAAACCCGTCCCCTTGACCACGAGACCCGCGAGCCAACCGGCGATGATCCCGATGACGATGATGGCGATAATGCCGTGCGCTTCCCACACCATGCGATTTCCCCCAATCCGATCAATCGAGTGTTGATTTAAGCGATTCCGACCTTACGCGAGCCATCCAGGGGAGTCATTACCCTATTAGGTCGAATCCCTTCGGTTCCGCTTTATCACCGATATGCCACAACACGGTATTCACGCGTTTCGATAGCATCCTTCCACGATAATTTACTGTTTAAGGAATGGTCCGCAAAGAACGGCCAACCGTTGCGATTGGGGAAGAATCGCGTATCGGAGGTATCGGTGCGGATTGACGCGGATATCCGTCACGTTGCGCCGCCGCCCTGGCGGTCGGCACGTCCCGGGTTCGCGAATCACGTGGCGGCGTTGGGACGAAGTTGGACGGCGGAATTCTTCGTCCTTGGCTTGATCGGATTCCTGAGCCTCGCGACACTGATCGCGATCTTTTTCGAGAACAGCGGCTATTTCGCCTATTCGCTCGACGCGCCATACGTTCACCTCTCGCTCGCCGAACAGATTCGCGCCGGGCATTACGGCATCAACACCGGCGAGAACGTCGCGCCGAGCTCGAGCATTCTGTTTCCGTTCCTTCTCTCGCTGTTGTCCTATGCCGGGTTCGGCCAGTACTCGGCCCTGGCGATTTGTTTCGCCTCGACACTGGCGATCGGCTGGCTGTTCTGCCGCCTAGCCGACGAAGCGAGAATTCCGTTTCGCCGGCTCAGCCGCCCCGCCCTGTTGGTGGCGAGCCTTGCCGCGATCCTGTCGCTCAACCTGATCGGCCTCGAATTCACCGGGCTCGAACATTCGCTGCACACCGCGCTGGCGCTCGGCTCGCTGCTCGGCTGCGTCCGGTTCGTCCGCCGCGGCATGGTTGATTGGTGGTGGCTCCTTTGCGTGGTGATCCAGCCGCTGGTGCGTTTCGAGGCGATCGCGCTGCTGGCGATCGAGGTCGCGATACTCGTCGTTTACGGCCGCTATTGGCACGCGATCGGCGTCGCGGCGGCTTGCGTCATTCTGATCGGCGGCTTCGCGTTCTATCTCGATACGCTCGGTCTTTCGCTGCTGCCAAACTCCGTCTTGGAACGCTCGAGCATCCTTGCCGCCGGACTAGGCGAGGCCGCCGGGGCGCGCGGCAACCTGGCCATCCAGCTTTTCCTCAATGTTAAAGGCAATCTCGTCAGTTACGGCGGCGCGCAGATCGCGATCGTGACGGCGATGATCCTCGCACGGCTGGCCGGGCCGGGACGCGCCGACCGGGTGACGCTCACGACCATCGCCTTTGCCGCCTTGGTCAGCTTGGCGCAATTGACCGGCGGCAGTTTCGGCTCTTATTCGCGCTACGAGATTTACGTGATGGCAATCGATTTCGCCGCGCTCGCCATCGTCTATCGCCGTGCGATCGCTTCCTGGTGTCTCCGCGCCGATCTGTGGCGCGTCGCGCTGGTCGCCGCGCTCGTCGTGTTCGCCTTTGCGGGCTATGCGCGGCGCAGCATCGCGACACCCGCGGCGTCGGTCGATGTTTACGATCAGCAATATCAGTTGCAACGCTACGTCACGAAATTTTATCGCGGTCCGGTCGCGATCGACCATATCGGCTGGATCACGTATCGCAATCCGTACTACGTGCTCGATCTCTACGGCGTCGGGTCGGAAGACGCCCATCGCGCCATGCATGGCGATCCGCCGGTCGAATGGATGAACCGGCTGGCACGTCAGCACGATATTGGGCTTGCCATCGTCTATCCCAATCTCAATCCGAACCTGCCGCGCGAATGGCAGCCGGTGGCGCAAATGACGCTGACGGGGCGAAACCATACCGCAGCCGGTCCCACCGTCGTTTTTATGGCGGTACGAGACTCCGATCGCGCCAAGATAGCGCGCAGCCTGATGCGCTTCGAGCCGACCATGCCACGCGGCGTCGCGCTGAAATTCGTCAGCCAGCCTTGATTATTCCGCGGCGACCCGCCGTGCGTAACGCAGCAGCGCGTCGTCGCCGACCATCTCGATCGGCGTGAAATCGCGATTGGCGATCCAAGTCGGACGCTTGAACCGGCGGATCGCGTTATCGCAGCGATTGAGCGACAGATAGACGATCCAGCGCGACCACGGCGTCAGGTTCGAGCCCGACGCATGGACGAGCGTGCCCGCGAACAGCAGCATGGAGCCCGGCGGCCCTTTGGGCGCGACAATGCCGCCCTCCGCCACCAGCCGCGAAATCGTGTCGCGATCGAGCGTCCAGAGCGGATAACTGGTCGTCGTCACATCGTGACTGCCGGCGATGCGGCCTTTGCGGTGGCTCCGCGGAATGAACATCAGCGGCCCGTTGAACTCGTTGGCTTCCGCGAGGAACAGCGCGATGTTCATCGCGCGTGGCGCCGGCATGTCGTCATCCTCGAACCAGGTCTCGTAATCCTGGTGCCACTGCCACACCGCGCCGTCGAATGCCGCCTTGGCGTTGATCTTGAACTGATGCATGTAGAGCTTGTCGGAGCCGAGAATCTGCATGCCCGGCTCGACCAGGCGCGGATGACGCGCCAGCAATTCGAACACCGGGTTCCAGGTCTGGACGTAAAAGGCCGAGCGCGGCGCATCGACGCCCTTTTCGTGGACCACCTCGGGCCGGTCTTGCGCCAGGATTGCGGGGACCTCGGCGTTGAGGACTTCCATCTCCGCCGGCGAAAAGACGTTCGGCAGAAACAGGAAGCCTTTCTCCTCGAATTCGCGGAGCTGGTCGGCGCTGAGTTTCATGCGGATGGCCGTTTGCCGCGATACGCGTCGTCGAGCAACTGACGCAGCGGCGCGCGCTCGACGGGGCGCGGGTTGGGATATGGCGTCTTGGTGGCAAGATCGGCGGCGCGGTCGAGATTTTGCTCCTTCATCCCGATCTCGGCGAGCGACACCGGCGCGCCGAGCCTCGATGCAAGATCGTAAAGTCCCTGCGCGGCGTCCTCGGCGCCGAGCGAGGCCGCGATCAGGCGCATCGCCTCCGGCGCCGCGGCGCGGTTATACGCGGTGGCATGCGGCAGGATCACGGTATGAACCTCGGCATGCGGCAGATCGAAGCTGCCGCCGAGCGTGTGACACAGCTTGTGGTGCAGTCCCATCACCGTGCGATCGAGCGCGATGCCGGCAAGCCACGCAGCGTAATGCGCGTCGGACCGCGCGGCCGCGTTGTTCGGCTCGCGCAGGATCACCGGCAGCGAGCGCGCGAAGGCGCGAATACTGTCGGCGGCGTAGAGCTGGATGATCGGCGTCGTGTCGGACGCGTAAAGCGCCTCGACGCAATGGGCGAGCGCGTTCATGCCCGAAGTCGCGCTGAGGCGCGCGGGCATGCCATAGGTCAGCGTCGGATCGTAAATCACCGCCTTGGGCCGCACCTTGTCGCTGCGCCCGGTCTTTTTTTCGCCGCCTTCCGTAAGTCCGTAGATCGAGGTCATCTCCGAGCCGGCGTACGTCGTCGGCACGGCGATGCTCGGCAGGTCCAGTTCCAGCGCAATGGCTTTTGCGAGGCCGGTGGTCGTCCCGCCGCCGATCGCCACCGTGCCGTCGGCATCGACGCGCTTCGCCTCGGCGCGTGCGATTTGCGCCACCTCGATGGGGACGTGCATGCGCGCCTGGGCATAAAGGCCCGCGGCGCGCGGCCCGAGCAGTTTTACGGCAT
Organism: Allostellaceae bacterium; assembly: GCA_025451725.1. Classification (GTDB taxonomy): domain Bacteria; phylum Pseudomonadota; class Alphaproteobacteria; order ATCC43930; family CGMCC-115725; genus JAATGI01. The sequence continues at coordinate 11,211 of JANWJX010000050.1, read as the reverse complement.
TCTTGCCGGCGTCTTCCTGTTCGGGGGTCGAGAGAACGAGCAGCCGCTTCAACCCGAGCCGATCTGCTTCCTGGGGCAGATCGGCGAGCCGCCCATCGCCGAACACCACGCGTAGTGTCGGCTGGTCATGGATGAAGGCGCGCATGCAACGCTCCTTGTGTGCCGATCATTCCGCCGCCGCGCGATGGATGGTAAGAAATTCGCGGATTGTTTTCGGTTCGCGCCGCCCCATGCCGCATTCCGCGCCGATGCCGAATTCGGCGATCGCGGTTTGCGCCGCGGCAATGCGCTTGCGCGTACCTTCGACGCCGTCGCTGCGGTGCACGAGGCCAAGGAACAATTCGGTTTCAGGCTTGAGCCGGAGATTGCGCAACGGCGCGAAAAATGCCGGATCGCTTCGGTCGCGCGGCACCGGCATGTGAATCCACTCGATCGTGCGTTGGACGCCCGCGCTGATGCCGTTCGCGACCTCGACCAGATTCGTCGTGTCCTTCGGTTCGATGAAGTGCTTATGCCCGCGATCGCCATAGCAGAGGTGATAGCCTAGCTCGACATCGGCCGGGACGGCTTTGCTCAGATCGGCGAGCTGACCGAGAATCATCGGTTTCCAGTTGCCCGGCGGCGGCGGAAACATCCCTTCCCACAGCCCGAATTCGACCGCGACATCCCATTGGATCGCGAGCTCGTCATGGGGGATCGCGGCCGCGATCTGCTGTGCCTCGCCGATCAGCGCTTTGCCATAGGCCGAAATGACATCGAACATATGCGCCGGCGAAACGAACATCGCCACCGTCGCCAGAGGCGTCGGCAACGCCACCAGCATGCGTGTGCCGGACGGAATCTTTCCTGCCCGCTTCAGCGCGGCAAAAGTGCGATAGGATTCGCGAGCCGAGTCAGCGTAACCCAGCGAACGGAATTGAATCGCGTCCGCGGCGACGCCGGCGCGCGGACGAAGCGGCGTCGGCATGGCATAGTCCGAGCCCCGGCCGCTGCTTTCGAGCGATAAAATATCGGGGTCGACCGCGGGACCGTCGAATTCGAACTGCGGATGCCGCGCCAGCATCGCATATTGGAAACCGACCCAATTCTTGCGGTGCCCGGTCTCACCGTCGGGCAATCGCGTGGCGCGATCGCCGAGGATTTCCGCAACGGTGCTGAAAACTTCTTCGGCATTGGACAGGGGAACACTGCCGACGAGATGAATGGAACGGCTTGTACCACCTTGTGCCATGCGACTCCTCCCTCGATTTGTGCATTCGGAACCGCCGCGCCCGGTTTGGACCGAGCGCGGCTTTTGTCCGCTATTGCGCCAGGGACGGCGTCTTTTTCTTTGCCGTAGGTCTCCGTATACCAGCCGCTAGAGTAACTTTCACATCGATGCAATCACCCTTTAGCCGTCATCGCCGGGCTTGACCCGGCGATCCATCGATAGACCCCGGATCATCCCCGGACTTGATCCGGGGAACGGGGGTGACGGAAAGGGCTAATCGGCGCGCCTAGAACTTCACCGGGACGACCGGCGCCTTGCCTTCATTGATGAGCTGCGGGATCGAGTTGGACGCGTTTTCCCACACCAGCAGCATCGAGCGCTTCGGCGAAAAGCCTTGGTGGCGGATGTCGGCGGGCATGGCGCAGATGTCGCCGGCCTTCGCCGTGACGCGGGCGCGCGGCCGGCCCGTCACCTTGTCCTTCACCACCCACACGATCTCGTCGGACATCTGCATGAACCATTCGACGCGGTCGTTGCCGTGCTCGACCGGGAGGGTAAATTCCTCCGAGGTCGGGCAGTAGAGCGATTCCTTCACGATCGAGCACACCGACGGATTCCACGTCACGTCGGAGCGCGACAGATAGGCAAACAGATTGAACGCCGCGACTTCCTTTTCGAAGCCGGGCTCGACATGGACTTCGGGTTTGTCCTGCTCGACGTCGGCGAACTGGCGGTTGACCGGATAGCCCATCGCGTCGGTGCGCACCGGCGTATCGCCGGGAATGCCGACCATGCGGTTCGCGGTGACGCGCAGCCGCTCGATCGCTTTCTTGTTGTCGCCGTCCTTGCGGCCGAACGCCTGCTTGGTTTCCTCGGGCGCGGCGAACGGGTCGTAACCGGCGTTGGTCCAGTCGTCGAGGATCGCCTTGAAGGTCGTCATCAGATCGTCTGAATTATAGGTCTCCATATAGTCGAGACCGCCCGCCTTGTAGGCATCGTTGAAGGTGCCGCAGAACATGTCGACGGTGCCGTAGTGGTTGAGCGTGCCGAAAACGCTGTCGAAATTTACGGTGCCGTAGAAGAAATTCCACGCCACGTCGCGTTGCAGCGCGCGCAGGAAATCGCCGGCCGGCAGGGTGTGGCTGCCCTTCGGCCAGTCGATATGGACAAAGTACTCGTCGCGGCGGAAGGAGAACTTGCCCTTCTTGAAGCTGCGATAGCCGTAATAATTGTCGGGCTGCGTGGCGTCGACCTTGTATGCGGTTTGCGCGGACATGGCGGCTCCTTGTTTCCTACAGCTATTTGGTTTGGCAGATTTCGGCCCAGCGTTCGATGGTGACGTCGCCCTGAATGGTCTGGATCGTCACCACCGACGCCTTGTCGGCATGGAATTGATAGGCGGACCCTTTGGGCAGCAGCGTCATGTGGCCGCGCCCGGCGACGACGCGCCCCATTTTCTTGCCCTTGGGCTCGGCGGCGAGCCTGATCGCGCCTTCCTTCTCGGCGGGCACCAGCGTCTCGTTCGGCTTCAGGAGACGAATCTCGACCTTGCCGTCCATCACCAGCGCGAACTCGTCATGGGCGCAGGCAAACCACGGCGAGGTGCCCTCGGCGCGCACGCACTCGATGACGTACTGGAAATTCTTGCCGACCGCGACGCGCTCATAGGGCTTCGACTTGGTCGCGACCTCGAAGACGTTGGAAAAGACATAGTTCTTCGGGTCGTCGTCGATGATCGCGACGCCGCCCTTCTGGTAATTGGCCAGCGAGCCGAACACCGTCTTTACGTCGCTCATTCACGCCCTCCCAAGGCGAGTCAGCGCCAAATTCGTTGGCTACCTCAATTAATTGCCAAATTGTTAGAGCGGCGCCGGGCCAGGGTCAAGGTTGCACGGGCGCGAAAAACCCGGTGAGCATGATATCGATAATATCTTTGCGTTGCCCCGCGCCGTTTTTGTCTGTATGCCGAATACCAAATCTGCGCACCGGGAGGAGTCGATAGAATATGCCTGAAGGAGATTGGCGCAGCCGCGCCGTGACCGGCGACGATTGGGTGGCGCGCGCCCGCGCGCTGGCGCCGCTCACCGAGAAATATCGCGATGAAGGCGAAGCGAAACGGCAGCTGCCGCAGAAGCTGTTCGAGGGGATGCGCGACGCCGGCCTGTTTCATCTCTGGGTGCCGCGCGCCTATGGCGGCGCCGAGGTCGATCTTGCGACCAAAGTGCGCGTGACCGAGGAAGTGTCGCGCCAGGACGGCGCCGCCGGCTGGAACGTGATGATCGGCGGCAACACCGCCATCCTGTGGGGCTTCATGAACGAAGCCGTCGCACGCGGCATTTTCGCAGACGATCCGAACAGCGTCATCGCCGGCACCATCCTCGCCACCCACGGCCGCGCCAAGAAGGTGCCGGGCGGCTATCGCATCAACGGCAAATGGCCGTTGGCGAGCGGCTGCCACCATGCCAACTGGATGGTGACGGCGTGCTTCATCTTTGACGACGACGGCAAACCCAAGATCGGGCCGGACGGCCAGCCCGAGCCTCATGCGTTCTTCGTCCCGATCGCCGATTGCGAGATTCTCGACACCTGGTACTCGGCGGGCCTGCGCGGCACCGGCAGCACTCATTTCCAGTGCACCGATATTTTCGTGCCGGATGATCGGGAATTCGCCTCGATCGGCGCGCCGCCGGTGCAAAAGGGGCCGCTCTATTCGACGCAGATCCCGAACATCTGGGGTCCGAATGTCGCCGCGGTGGCGCTCGGCATCGCGCGCGACGCGATCGAGAGCTTCATCCGCCTCGCCACCGAGAAAAAGCCGAGCCGGATGAACTCGCTCCTCGCCCAGCAGGATGTGGTGCAGAACAAGGTCGGCGAGGCAGAGGGGCTGTTGCGCTCCGGCCGCGCCTTCATGATGGAAACCATCGACGCGATGTGGCAGCGGCTCAGCGCTGGCAAGCCGGTGCCGATGGAACTGGCGGCGGAGAACCGGCTCGCTTGCTCCACAGCGGTGCAGCAAGCGATCAAGGCAACCGACCTGATGTTCGGCGCGGCGGGCGCGACCTCGATCTACGCGACGAGCCGGCTCGAGCGCTGTTTCCGCGACGTCCACATGGTGTCGCAGCACGGCGTGGTGGGCCCGACCAACATCATGTTCGCCGGCCGCTCGATGCTCGGCCTGACGCCGGAAGGGGCCTTCCCGCCCGGACGATAGGCGCGTAAGAAAGGCGGCATGGCCGACCGCCCGCGTCTTATCGTTGCGATCACCGGCGCATCGGGCGCGATTTACGGCGTCCGGGCGCTGGAATTGCTGCGCGGTCTCGGCGTCGAGACGCATCTGGTGCTGTCGCAGGCCGCGGCGATCACCGTCGCGCAGGAAACCAAATACGCCATCGCTGACATTCGCGCGCTCGCCGACGTCGTGCATGACCGCGCCAACATCGCCGCCTCGATCTCGAGCGGCTCGTTCCGCACCGAGGGCATGCTGATTGCGCCGTGCTCGATCCGCACCATGTCCGAGATCGCGACCGGCGTGACGACCTCGCTGGTGACGCGCGCCGCCGACGTGGTGTTGAAGGAGCGGCGGCGCCTCGTCCTGATGGTGCGCGAGACGCCGCTGCATCTCGGCCATCTCAAGACCATGACGCTGCTGACCGAAATGGGCGCGGTGGTGGCGCCGCCGGTGCCCGCCTTCTATGCCGCGCCCGCCAATATCGACGAAATGGTGACGCAAAGCGTCGGTCGCATGCTGGATTTGTTCGGCCTCGACAGCGGCAAAGTGAAGCGCTGGAGCGGGATCGCGGCCGAAAAGAAATGACGGAGACCACGATGTTGATGACGGATTCCTGGCTCGACCGCCAGCCCGAGGCGCCGGCGAAAATGAACGCCGAGGAGTGGAAGCTGCGCTGTCAGCTCGCCGACTGCTTCAACCTCTTCTATTTCATGGGCTGGACCGAGGCGATCTTCAACCACATCACGTTGCGCGTCCCGGGGCCGGAGCGGCACTATCTGCTCAACCCGTTCGGCCTGACCTATGAGGAAGTGACGCCCGACAATCTCGTCAAGGTCGATATCGACGGCAACATCGTCGGCTATTCGGCCTATCCGCGGAACCTCGCGGGCTACATCATCCACGGCGCGATCCACGCCGCGCGCGCGGACGCGCATTGCATCATGCATGTCCACACCGACGCCGGCATGGCGGTGGCCTGCAAGGCCTCGGGGTTGAGCCACGACAATTTCTACAGCGCGCAGCTCGCCGGCCTGGTCGGCTACCACGATTTCGAAGGCGTCGCGTCGGAAATCGACGAGCGGCCGCGCATGGTGGCGTCGCTCGCCGACAAGCCGATCCTCATCATGTGCAACCATGGGCTCCTCGTGGTCGGGCCGGACGTGCCGCAAACGTTTCGGACGCTGTGGACCCTGCAGCGCGCCTGCGAAGTTCAGCTCGCCGCCGATTCCATCGCCGGACCGAACATCCATCTGTCGGACGCGACGCTCAAGCAAACCGCGGTGACGCATGCCAAATTCGAGGCCACCGGCGACATCGCCGCTCTCCAATTCGCCGCGATGGTGCGGCGGATGCGGCGCGAAACCGCGGGCCGCCCTTACGCCAACCGCTAGTCCTCACTTCATCGTGCTGCGGAAGAAGCGCCAGATGATTTGCGGCGCGTCGAGGTCGCGCGTCACCTTGCCGAGGAATGGCGGGAACTGAAAATGCGGATTGGGCACGACGTGCCCGCCACCCTCGATGACGAAGACGATGACCGGCTTCATCCCAGGCTCGTGCCAATCCAGGACCTTGACCGAGGTCGGATCGGCTGGGTCGCGATGCGGCATCGTGTCGGTCTCGGCCTCGCCGACATAGCCCGCCAGCATCGCCCAATAGGTCGCGGTCTCCTCGGTCGACATGACCACGCCGCGGCTGCCGAGCTTGCCGAGATTGACCTCGCCGCCCTTGAACGGATTGACCGGATCGCCGGTGCCGTCCATCAGCAGCACCGCGACCGGCTTGTCCTTGTGGCCGCACACGGAATTCTCCGCGACCGGCAGGTTGGCGCTGACCGCGGCGATGGCGGCGACCATGTCGGGCGCCTCGAGCGCGACGCGCATCGCCATCTGCGCGCCGTTTGAATAGCCCATGATGAAAACTTTGCGCGGATCGGTTCCATGCTTGTCGTGGAATTGCGCAATCAGCGCGCGGAAAAAGCCGATATCGTCGATCTTCTGCGCCTTGGCGGGCAGCGGATCGGTCTTGCGGCAATCGTCCCAACTATTGTTGTAGCCGGTCGGATAGACCACCGCAAAACCCTGCGCGTCGGCGAGCCGGTCGAACTCCGCGCCGGTCTCGGCGCGCATATGCTCGCCGTTGCCGCCAGTGCCGTGCAACACGAAGACAAGCGGCGCGCCTGGCGGCAGCTTGTCGGGGATATAGGCGAGGTAGGCTCTCTCGTTGCCACCAACCTGAATGGTGCCGCTTTCGTCGGCGGCGAAAGCGGCCGTGGCCGACAGCATCAAGGCGACCGTCAATCCCAGCGCGCGCCGCGTCATTCCTTCGGCTCCTCATACGGAATCGCGTGCTCCACCATGTTCCAAATGTGGCGGCCGGAATGGGTGGCGCGCTCTTCGACGATGTGACCGGTGAGGCCGCCCGCCCGCGACACCACGGCGATGCCGCGCATGATCTCGACCGGCAGGCCGATTTCGAGCAGCAGCGCCGCAATGGCGCCGGTCGCGTTGATGGTAAGGTGCCGTCCGGCCTGACGGTTGAGCTCGGCGCCCAGCCGTTTCAACAAGGCGATGTACTCGCCTTTGACGCCGCATTCGGCCGCGATCTCGAACAGGCGCGGCACGCGCGGATCGTCGGGCTTGTGGATCGGATGGCCGAAGCCGGGCAGCGCCGCCTTGCGCGCGCGGAAATCGGCGACGATTTCGCGGCAGTAGGCGTGGAGATCGCCGCCCTGTGCCACGCCGCGCCGCAATATCGCGCCGCAACCTTCCATGGTGCCGACGAAGACGCTGCCGACCGCGAGCAAGCCCGCCGCCATCGCGACCTGGGTTTCCTCCGGCACGCTGTCGGCGATCAGCCGCGTCACGATCGATGACGGAGTCAGCCCGTGTTCCGCGATGGTGACGAGACAGGCGTCGAGCACGCGCGTCTCGCCCGCGGTCGGAAAGCGGTGACAGATCAGGAAATAGACGAACTCGGTGAAGCTGTATTTGCCCATCAGCTCGCCGACCAGATCGCGGCCACGGACGATGATCGTCGTCTCCGTCGAGGTCGCAATGCCGGTCGTGGGGCGGTCCGCCATCGGGGTCTCCTCCCGTTTATCGGCGGATACGGAACCCCGCTTCGTCGCCCGTCAAGTCGAACTTGCCGGCGCGGACCGCATTGAGCCAGTCGGCCGCCTTGGACACGCCGCCGAACGTATAGAAATGCAGCCCCTCGGCGCCGAGCGTCGCTTGCGCCAGCGCCGTCACCACGGCTTCGGGCCCCGCTTCGGACAGAAGCCGCGTGATGCCGCGCCCGCTGGTCAGCGCGCGCAGCGAGTTGCCGATGCCGCAGCGGATCGCGAACCTGGTCAGCGTCGTGATGCTGGCCGGGCCGGCGAGGCCGATGCGGATCGGGGCGTGGACGTCGCGCGCCCGCACGCGCTTGACGAAATCGACGATGGGCGCCGCCTCGAAGCAGAATTGCGAGACGATCAGCGCCGGAATCTTTTGCTGCGCTAGGAGGTCGAGCTTCTTGCCCATGTGCTCGGCCAGGACCGGCAGCTCGATCTTGCCGTGGCCTTCGGGATAGCCGGCGATGCCGACGCGCTTGATGCCGTTTTTGGCGAAGACGCCGCTCGCGATCACGTCGGTGCTGGCCGGGAACGGACCTTCGGCATGGTCGAGATCGCCCGCGATGCAGAGGACCTTGTCGACCCCGGCCTCGCCCACCAGCCGCGCCACCGTGTCGTCGAGCGCCGCCGCGCTTTCGAAATAGCGCGCGCCGACATGCGGGATCGGCTCGAAGCCGGCCTTGCGCAGCAGCACCGCGGTCGCGACCGTCGCGCCGTGCGCGTCGCCCGGCACGCGGGCGATATAAACCTCGGAGCCGGGCACCGCTTTTTCGATGGCGCGATCCACCGCGGCCTTGTCGCGCGGCATCAGTTCCAGCGACGCGCCCTGAACCAGCGCGACGACGGCGGCGTGAAGGGCGGTTTCGGTCGGCGATCCGGCCATGCTTCGCGGCATCAGTATCGTGCGTGCTTCGAGACGCGGCGCTGTGCGCCGCTCCTCGGCATGAGGACCAAATCAGATGGCACGCCCCGCTTTCCTCGTCCTGAGGAGCCGGCGAAGCCGGCGTCTCGAAGGACGCACGGCTTCGATCCAGCCTTCTCTTAATACCGATAGTGATCGGCCTTGTACGGGCCCTGTTGCGAAATGCCGAGATAGCCGGCCTGCTTGTCGGTCAGCTTGGTCAGATGCGCGCCGACTTTGGCGAGATGCAGCAGCGCCACTTTCTCGTCGAGATGCTTGGGCAGGGTATAGACCTTCTTCTGGTACTTGCCCTGCTGCGTGAACAGCTCGATCTGCGCCAGCGTCTGGTTGGTGAAGGACGCGCTCATGACGAAGCTCGGATGCCCGGTGGCGCAGCCGAGATTCACCAGCCGCCCTTCGGCCAAGAGGATGATCTTCTTGCCGTCGGGGAACTCGATCTCATCGACCTGCGGCTTGATGTTGTCCCATTTCAGGTTCTTCAGCGCGCCGACCTGAATCTCGTTGTCGAAATGGCCGATGTTGCAGACGATGGCGCGGTCTTTCATCTTCCGCATATGGTCGAGCGTGATGATGTCGACGTTGCCGGTCGCGGTGACGAAGATGTCGGCCTGCGGCGCGGCTTCTTCCATGGTCACGACCTGATAGCCTTCCATCGCCGCCTGCAGCGCGCAGATCGGGTCGATTTCGGTCACCATGACGCGCGCGCCGGCCTGGCGCAGCGACGCCGCCGAACCCTTGCCCACGTCGCCGTAACCGGCGACCACCGCGACCTTGCCCGACATCATCACGTCGGTGGCGCGCTTGATGCCGTCCACGAGGCTTTCGCGGCAGCCATAGAGATTGTCGAACTTGGACTTGGTCACGCTGTCATTGACGTTGATCGCCGGGAACAGCAGCGAGCCGTCCTTTTCCATCTGGTAGAGGCGATGGACGCCGGTGGTGGTTTCCTCGGACACGCCCTTGATGGCGGCGCCGAGCTTCGAGTACCAGCCCGGCGAGGCCTTGAGCTTCTTCTTGATCGCGGCGAAGAGAAATTCCTCTTCCTCGCTGCCCGGCTTCGAGATCACCGACGGATCCTTCTCGGCCTTCATGCCGAGATGCACCAGCAGCGTCGCGTCGCCGCCGTCGTCGAGGATCATGTTCGGCGTGCCGCCGTCGCCCCACTCGAAAATCTTGTGGGTGTATTCCCAGTAATCCTCGAGGCTTTCGCCCTTCACCGCGAACACCGGTGTGCCGGCCGCGACGATCGCAGAAGCGGCGTGGTCCTGCGTCGAATAGATGTTGCACGACGCCCAGCGCACGTCGGCGCCGAGTTCCTTCAGGGTCTCGATCAGCACCGCCGTCTGAATCGTCATGTGCAGCGAGCCGGCGACGCGCGCGCCCTTCAGCGGCTTCTTGGGGCCGTACTCTTTCCGCGTCGCCATCAGGCCCGGCATTTCGGTTTCGGCGATGGTGATTTCCTTGCGTCCCCAATCGGCGAGCGCGAGGTCTTTCACTTTGTATTCGGAAGCGACGGGCATAAATCCTCCATCGGATTCAAGAAGGCAGAGCGGCGCCGTTCGGCGCCGAAAAACCCCTCACCCAGCTCCGGCTAAAGCTCGGCGTTGCCTCGCTAAGCCTTCTCAACCCTCTCCCCCAGAGGGGGAGAGGGAAGGGTGAGGGGGCGTTGAGAAATACGGCGACCTAGAACGCCCCTTTGAGCTGGCTGACCAGGTCGGTCTTTTCCCACGAGAAGCCGCCATCGGCCTCGGGCTTGCGGCCGAAATGGCCGTAGGACGACGTGCGGCGATAGATCGGCTTGTTGAGGGCGAGATGGGTGCGGATGCCGCGCGGGCTGAGATCCATCAGCTCCTGCAGCACCTTAACCAGCTTGTCCTCGTCGACATGGCCGGTACCGTCGGTGTTGATATAGACCGATAGCGGCTTCGACACGCCGATCGCGTAGGAAAGCTGAATGGTGCATTTGTCGGCAAGGCCGGCCGCGACCACGTTCTTGGCGAGGTAGCGCGCGGCATAAGCGGCCGAGCGGTCGACCTTGGTGGGGTCCTTGCCCGAGAACGCGCCGCCGCCATGCGGGGCCGCGCCGCCGTAGGTGTCGACGATGATCTTGCGTCCGGTGAGGCCGCAATCGCCGTCGGGACCGCCGATGACGAAGCGCCCGGTCGGGTTGACGTAGAAATGCGGCTCATCGCACATCCAGCCCGGCGGCAGCACCTTCATGACGTAGGGCCGCACGATCTCGCGCACCTTGTCCTGGTCGACCTTTTCGCTGTGCTGGGTCGAGACCACGACCGAGGTGGTGCGTACCGGCTTGCCGTCGACATATTGCAGAGACACCTGGCTCTTGGCGTCGGGGCCGAGATCGGGCGCCTTGCCGGCGTGACGGTCCACGGCCATCAGGCGCAGGATTTCGTGCGCGTAATAGAGCGGCGCGGGCATCAGTTCCGGCGTCTCGGTGCAGGCATAACCAAACATGATGCCCTGGTCACCCGCGCCTTCATCCTTGTTGCCCGCGGCGTCGACGCCCTGCGCGATATCCGACGACTGCGAGTGCAGCAGGCATTCGACATTGGCGCGGTGCCAGTGGAAACCTTCCTGCTCGTAGCCGATGTCCTTGATCGCCTGGCGCGCGACATCGATCAGCACGTCCTTGGTGATCTTGGCCGGGCCGCGCACCTCGCCCGCCATGACCACGCGGTTTGTGGTGCAGAGGGTCTCGCAGGCGACGCGCGCCTGCG
>JANWJX010000049.1 GCA_025451725.1 Allostellaceae bacterium | reverse complement strand
CCGCTTTTTACGTTACATAAAAGCGGCACGACGACCGGCAGTCGGATCGCCGCCGTGCTCCGCCGGGCCGCGACAAAAAATTCTGCAAAACGAAGCCAATATCCTCAATAAAATCAAGGAAATATGTCGAAAAACGAAGCCAAAACGAACCCATTTCGAAGCCAAAAGACAACCCAATCCGCCGCGAAAACACTTCGATTATCAACGCAGAGAGCGTCGTCCGGGGCCTTCATGCGCCGGGACGGGCGATGCATTCCCGGCCTGCCGGATTTACGCTTGATTGGCGGCGGTTCGTCCCCTCCTATGCAGGCAAAGATATGACATTTCGGAGATTGGCATGACCGATATCGGCACCGCTTACGGACGCAAGCAAGCGCAACCCAACAAGCTCCTGACCGAGGTCGGGCCGGGCACGCCGATGGGCGAATTGTTCCGGCGCTACTGGCAGCCGGTGGCGACCTCGGAACAGGCCACGACGCGGCCAAAAAAGGTCAAGGTGCTCGGCGAAGATTTGATTCTGTTCCGCGACCGCAAGGGCCGGCCGGGCCTCTTGTATCCGCGCTGCATGCATCGCGGCACCACGCTGTTCTACGGCAAGGTCGAGGACGAAGGCATCCGCTGCTGCTATCACGGCTGGCTGTTTGCTGCTGACGGAACGTGCCTCGATCAGCCCTGCGAGCCCGAGCATGGTCTTCATCGCGATGTCGCGCGCCAGCCCTGGTATCCGGTCGAGGAGCGCTACGGGCTTGTCTTCGCGTATATGGGCCCGCCGGAAAAGAAGCCGGTGCTGCCAAAATACGACAATCTCGAAAACCTGGCGCCGGGCGAAATGCTGCAACAGGTGATCGGCGGGCAGGGCGCGACCGGCGACGATTCCTACGAAGTGCTGCCCTATAGCTGGCTGCACATGAACGACAACGTGCTCGACCCGTTCCATGTCCAGGTCCTGCACTCGACTTTCACGGTGGTGCAGTTCGTCGCCGAATTCAAAGTCATGCCGAAATGCGATTTCGTGGCGGTCGGTGACGGCGTCTACTACTCCGCGTTCCGCAAGCTCGATGATGGCCGCGAGGTCGATCGCATCTCGCACTGGATTTCGCCCAACATCATGTCGGTGCCGAGCATCCAGATGGCCGCGGGGCCCTCGACCGGCGTGAGCTGGGTCGTGCCGGCCGACGACCAAAGCTATTTCCAGGTCTTCGTCCAGAAAGTGCGCGAGAAGCGCCCGTTCGCGCTCGCCATCGATGGCAAGCTGTGGGGCGACAAGACCGAAGAAGAGAAACAGGACGTGCCGGGCGACTACGAGGCGCAAGTCGGCCAGGGCACGATCAGCAAGCACTCCGAGGAACATCTCGCGCAATCGGATCGCGGCATCGTTATGCAGCGCCGCTTCCTCGAACAGCAGATCAAGCTGGTGCAGGAGGGCGGCGATCCCGCCGGCGTCAGCTTCGACACGGACAGGGCGACGGTCCATGTCCGCTCGGGCAATTTCTTCCGCGCGGCCAAGAAGCTGGAACCGGCGGAGTAAGGGAGAGGGCCGATGCCCTACGCGCAGTCAGGCAAGGTCCGGCTCTATTACGAGGAAACCGGCGCCGGTTTTCCGATCCTGTTCGTTCACGAATACGGCTCGGACTATCGCGAGTGGGAAACGCAGGTCCGGTATTTCTCGCGGCGCTATCGCTGCGTCACTTTTAACGCGCGCGGCTATCCGCCATCCGACGTGCCGCAAACCAACGCCGATTACGGCTATGAGTTCGCGCGCGACGACGCGGTCGCGGTGCTCAACCATCTCGGCATCCGCCACGCCTATATCGTCGGCCTGAGCCAGGGTGCTTACGCCACGCTGCAATTCGGCCTGCGCTATCCCGAGATGGCGCGCGCGCTGGTGGTGGCGGGGGTCGGCTCCGGGTCGCCGCGCGCGCTGCGCGACGAGTTCGTCAAGAACACGCTCGCTAACGCCGAAGCGTTTCTGACGCAAGGCAGCGCGGCCGTCGCGGAGACGATGGCGAACAGCCCGACGCGAATTCAGCTCAAGGCCAAAAACCCGCGCGGCTACGAGGAATTTCTCGCGCATCTGCGCGAACATTCCAACACGGGCATGGCGCTGGTCGGGCGAAATTATCAGGCCAAGCGGCCGTCGCTCGAGGATTTCGGGCCGGCGCTCGGGCAAATGACAATGCCGGTGCTGCTCGCCTGCGGCGACGAGGACGAGCCGTGCATCGAAACCAATCTCTGGCTGAAGCGGGTGATCCCGACCGCGGGTCTGTGGATGGTGCCGCGCACCGGCCACGCCATCAATCTGGAAGAGCCCGCCGCGTTCAACGACGAGCTCTCAAAATTTTTTGCCGCCGTCGAAAACGGCGAGTGGCGCGGACGTTAGTTCGTCAGCGCGCGCCGATATTGTTCGCGTCGTCGAGCGTAGCGCGCAGATTGCCGACGCAATAGGAATAGCGCGCGGTGGTCGGGTCGATCCCGATCGCGGCGCATGCGCCTTCGACGGTGTCCGCCGGCGCCGCCGCGGCGACCGTGACTGGCCGCGTGGGCATGGACGCTTCGAGACTTTGGACGCAATCGAAGAACGGCGCTTCGTGGGGATTGAGGCCGAGCGCGGCGCAGGCGGCGCGCGCCCGGCTCATCTCGGCGGCTTGGGCCGGCGACAGGCTCGGCGCGGTGGCGGCGCAGGCGGCGACCGCCGCGCCGATGGCCAGAATCGTCAACACACGGTTCATGTCTCTCTCCCCGACAGGATTGACGGCGCTGTTGGAGAGAACTTGCCCGCGATCGAAACGCAGCGGTCTTAAAGATAGTTTTAGAACGCGTTCGATCGCGAATTCAAAACGCTGGACTCGATATATTCGAGTAGATATATATTCGATCAAACATAGGAAGCGGGCTGGAATATCGGCCTTGGCGGGGGAATTTTGATGAGACATTTCGGGAAGACAATCGGGACCGCGTTCGCCTTGACGGCGCTGGCTTTCGTGGCGCCGGCGCTGGCGCAAACGGCGCCGGATCAATCCACGCCGATCCAGACCGCCGCGGCGCCGCCGCCCGCCTACGATCCGACCGCCAATTTCTTCGCCAACTGGTTCGCGCGCGTCGACGCGATCCAGGCGGCGCAGCCGCACTGGATGACGCCGGTGGCGACCACGACGCCGCGGCTCGAGGAAGAATTCCGCTATGACCAGTCGTTCCAGACGCTGGGTCACGGCGGCGGCCATGTCGATAATTTCGGCGGCGGCAAGGGGTTGGAGCTGATTCCGTTCAGCCCCGTCGAGGTGATTATCGGCGTGCCGCCCTATATCGAAAAATCAACCGCCAAGAAGACCATTTCCGGCTGGAACGACTGGCCGTTCTTCCTCGTGAAGTACCGCATCCTGTCCGCCAACGAGCAGAACGGTAACTACATCCTGTCGGTGTTCCTGCAGGGCAGCGCGCCGACCGGCATCCAGGCGCTGACCTCGAACAGCTACATGATCACGCCGACCATCGCCGGCGGCATCGGTTTCGGCGATTTCGACATTCAAATGACGGCCGGCGAGAGCTTCCCGACCGAGCACACCGAAGTCGGCAAGGTGTTCAGCTGGAACACCGCGTTCCAGTATCACATCTGGGACGTTCTCTGGCCGGCGGTCGAGTTCAACTACAATCATTTCTCCGGCGGAGCGCGCGGCGGCCTGCATCAGGCCTTCGTCACGCCGGAGATCATTTTCGGCCGGTTCCACATCGTCGATCGGGTGCGCCTGATCGTCGGTGCGGGCTATCAGATCGCGGTGATGCCGTCGCCCACCGTGCCGAAGCCGCTGACGCCGATGTTCAAGAACAACTTCATCCTGACGACGCGGTTCGCGTTCTAGCTAGATTTCAAGCACGACCTTGCCGACGCTGCGGCGCATCGCGAGATGCGCCAGCGCGGCGGGCGCGTCGTCGAACTTGAATACGTCGCGCACCAGCGGGCGGAACCCACCGGCGAGGTAGAGGTCGAACAATTCGGCAAAGATCGTGTCGGCGAGCTTAGGACCGCGCCGCCGCTCCTCGCCCCAATAAACGCCCATCGCCGACGCGTTCTTGAGCAAGAGCCGGTTCGACGGCAGGTCGGCGATGCTGCCGCCGGCGAAGCCCACGACCATCAGCCGCCCGCCCCAGCCGAGGCAGCGCAGGCAATCGACCGCGATCGCGCCGCCGACGGAATCGACCGCGATGTCGACGCCCTCGACTTTTTCCGCGGCGGCGATCTGGCGCGCCGCCTCGACGATCTTTTCGAGCGCGTAATCGATGACGAAGTCGGCGCCGAGCGCCTTGCACACCGAGGCTTTGTCGGGGCCGCCGGCCGCCGCGATCACCCTGCCGCCCCAATGCTTCGCAAGATGCACGGTCGCCGAACCGACGCCGCCGGCGCCCGCCGTCACCAGCACCAGATCGCCCGGCTTCATCGCCGCGCGCGTCTTGAGCGCGATGTAGGCGGTGGGGTAGGTCGTGAGCATCGCGACGCCGTCGCGCGCCGGCATTTCCTTCGGCATCAGGCGCGCGCCGTCGCCTTTGCCGATGGCGTACTCGGCGAAGCCGCCGAAATCGCACGGCGCGACGACGCGGTCGCCTTCCTTGAACGGCGAGCGCGGGCCCGCCGCGGCGACCGTCCCGGCGATCTCGACGCCGGGCGAGAAGGGCAGTTTCGGTTTGGTCTGGTATTGGCCGCGCACCACCAGCGTATCGAGAAAGTTCAGCCCGGCCGCCTCGACGCGGATCAGCGTATCGTCGTTCTTGGGCTCTGGAGCCGGAATGTCGGCGAGGCGCATCGTGCCTTCTTGCGTGATTTGCTCGACCAGCCAGGCGCGCATGATGTTTTCCTTCGTTATCGCGGTAGCCAGACCGGCTTGTCCGCGCCGACATAGCCGCAGGGCCGCTCCCAGTACGGCTTGGTCTCGGAATAGTCGGTGATCGGCGCGGGATGCGTGACCTCGCCGAGCGGCGTCTGCACCGTGCGCATGTCCGACGGCAGCGCCTCGAGGCCGAAGACTTGCTCGGGCTTCGGCCGCGCATCGAGCAGGCCGAGCTCCAGCACCAGCATCGAGGAGCGCGTGAGCGATACGTCGACGGCGTAGCTGCCGCCGTCGCGCGCGCGGCGGATCAGGCCGCCGAGCGTCCCCGCCGCCGCGAGATACGCCGTCAGGTAATCGTTGAGCGTGCCGGTCGGCGCCAACGCCGGCGCTTCGAACGAGCCTTCCTCGACCGCGAGGCCGCTCGCCACCGCGCCGACGGGATCGTATCCGCCGCGCGCCGCCCACGGCCCGCCGCCGCCATAGGCGCTGACCGACACCGTGACGATGCCGGGCCGCAGCCGCGCGAGATCGCGCGGGCCGAACCCGTGTTTCGCCAGCACGCCCTGCCGCCAGCTCTGTACGAACACGTCGGCGCCGCGCACCAGTTCGGCAAGGCGTGTGCGGTCGGCCTCCTGGTCGAGATCGAGAAACGCCGAGCGCTTGCCGAAGCTCGTGTCGACCATCTTGTCTGCGGTGTCGATGTGTTTGGGCGAGATGACGTGGAGCACGTCGGCGCCTTGCTCCGCGAGGGTGCGCGACGACGCCGGCCCCGCGAGCACATGGGTCATATCGAGCACGCGCACGCCCGACAATGGGCGCGGCGCGGGACCGAATTTCTCCGGTGCGGAGTCGCCGATCTTTTCCATCGCGATGGCAGGACGCGACGCCAGGAATTGACCTTGCGGATGGTCGAGCCATTCCTCGCGCCGCCGCGCGATCACGCCGACCAGGCGGCGCTCGGCGACCGCGTCTTCGAGCTCGGCCGAGTGCCACTGCGCCACGGCTTTGGCGACCGATTCATCGTCGCTGCCGCTTTTGAGGAGATCGAGCAGGCCAACCAGCATCTTCATGTAGATGCTGGCGCGCAGCAGATAGATCTGGCGGTTGTCGCGGGTGCGAAAGAAATGCCGGCCGCCATAGGCGTCGCGCGAGCGCAACCGCTTGCCGCCCTGGCTGACATGAAACACGGTGCGCAGGCCCGGTACCACGGCGCGGCGCAGATCGACCGACACATCCTGGCCGCGCCCCGAGCGCATCTTCCAGATCGCCGCCACCGCCGCGCCCTGCGCCGCCAGCGCCGCCGACGCCGCCGCGCCGAGGAGATGCGGCGAGGCGACAACGGGATCGGAGCCCGAGATCACGACGTTGCCGGCGATTTCGCCCGGCAACACGCCCATCTGCTCCAACAGGCGCTGACAGGTCTCGTCGGCGATGTTTCTCATGCGCTCATGTGTCGAACGGGCGGGCCTGCGGGAATTCGCGCAGGTATTTGAAATAGGTCGCCAGGTGGCGGTCGGCGCCGACCCAGTTGCCCTCGGCCGGGCCGCGGAAGCGGATCGAGAACAGCACCGGCTCGTCCTCGGTATAGAGCTTCATGGCATTGGCTTCGAGCGCGGCGAGATGGTCGTGCAGCGCGCGCGGCCCCATTTTGCCGGCGACCGACTTGCGCACGCCGACGACATAGAAGGACAGCGACTTGCCTGGTGCGAGCGCCGCGCTCGACACCAGCATGAAATGCTCGCCCGCCGGCGTCTTCACACAATGCGCAAAGGTGTTGGTGCCGGTGACCTTGCCGTGGTGATAGTACGGCCCGCTTTGGCCGCGACCATATTCGAGACTGTGGGGCCCGATCTCGATCTCTTTAGGTTCTGCTTGGTGCGGCAAGCCGTGCAGCGCGCGCAGATGCTGAAAGTCGAACGCGTTGGAGGTGGAGAGCCAATGGTCGATCGGGCGCTCGCCGCGCTCGCCGGTAATGCCGACGAACTCGCCTTCCCCGACCTCGGGAATCTCCGGCACGCCGAAGCTCGCGGTGGCGCCGTGAAACGCCCAGATCAGGCCCCATTTCTCGGCGGCGGGATAATTGTAGAGCTTGGCGCCCGGCGGAATCTTGTCGCCCGTGGGAATGTCGGCGCATTTGCCGTCGCTGGCGAAGCGCCAGTGGTGATAGGCGCAGCGCACCTGGCCATCGATCAATTCGCCACAGGCGAGGTCGGCGCCGACATGCGGGCAATAGGCGCTTTGAACTACCGGCCTGTTGTCGGCGTCGCGATAGAGGATGACTCGCGTGCCGAGAAACGCCTTGCCGACGAGCTGGCCGGGCTTCAGTTCGCGCGCGAGATGGATCGGGTACCAGGTCTGGTAATAGTTGCCCTCATCCAGATCGTTCTGCCATTGCCCGATCGCCGTATTGAACCGGTTCCGCGTCAGCGCGTTCATGCGTTCCTCCGCCGTCGCCGCCATTATGGCCGCGCGGCACGAGCACGCCAACAACGCCGTTTCTAGAGCCGGATCGCCCTTCTACTCGCCGAAATATTTGCGGTAGGTCGAACGCCAGTCCTTGGCGATCTCGGCCTGCGCCACCCGAAGCGGAATCTTGCCGGCGCAGACCTCGCGGTGGAGGAATTTCTCGAGCTTGTCCTTTTCGGCCGCGCTGCCGTCGCCGTAACGCTGGGGCCAGAGGTTCGACGCGATATCCGCGCCGCCGAGCGCGAGCGGAATCAGATGATCGATTTCGTAGCGACCCGAGTCCGGCGCGATCTGGTACGCCGCATAGATCGCCAGCTTCAGGGCGCGCGACGTGTGCTGCTGCATCCGCGCATAGCCGGGCTCGCACAATGTGCTGACGGCGACATCGATTGCCGCGCCCGGCGTAAGCACCGGATCGGGCAGGGGCGGGTTCTTGGCGTGCGGCGCGACAGCGGCAGCGATTGCCGTGTTTGCGGCATTCGACGCATGCGCGGCGACGCGCGTCTCGATGCCGGGAAGGCTCGGCGCCGTGACGAAAATGTAGAGGCCCAGAATGGCCAGCAGGGAAAGATATGGGACACGCATGAGCGCGTCCGAGAATGGCGGCGAAGGTTAAATCGCGCGTTAAATCTCTCCGGCAATCGAACTATTAACCACGAATGTAGATCGGAAAAACCCTGTATTTTATTGGTATTCCGTGCGTGATGGCGGCACGCGGCGGCTTCCCGCCAAATCGCGCCAAATTCAGTAAAATGCGGTCAATCGAGCACGGGTTTCGCGGACCGCCCCGATGTCAGCGTCGCCGCCGCGGGCCGCATCAATTCGGCGAACGCCGCCAGGATCGGGCGCGGGCGATTGATCGCGAACGGCATGCGCATCATGTCTTCGAGTGCGCCTCGGATACTCCATGGCGTGCCTTTATAGAATTTCGGCGCAGTCAACGCGTCATAGATATCGGCGACGCCGACGATCTCCGTCAGCATGTCGATTTCGCCTGTCAGTTCCTGCGCTTCGAAGCGATAGAACGGCGGCAAGGCGGACGCCAACTCGCCGAGTTCGAGGCGGTCGAGCGTCTCGGCGGTGGCGCGTTCGAGATCGGTGCGCAAAGCCGCGCGCTCCTCGGCCGTGAGGCCGCGGCGGTTCAGCCGGGCGGTGTCGAGCGTGCGCTTCCCGATATCGTGCAGCAAGGCAAAGCGCAACAGACGCGCCTCGTCGAGCTGGCTTGCCGCCGTTCCCAATTGCGGATGGCCGCGCAACTCGCGCAGCAGGGCCAACGCCAGAATCGCCACCGTCTCGTTGTGATAGAACGCGCCGTCGCGCGCCTGGATGCTCACGAAGTTGACGCTATCGAAATGTTGGGCCTTGAAGGCCTCGATTTCCTGTTGGAGCGGCGTGGCCATCGCGGCGAACCGGCCCGACGGATCGACGCGGCGCGGATCGTCGGTCAGCTTCCGCAGCCCGACGACGCGGAAATTCGTCATCTTGCTGAGGCCTTTGATTTCCTGCTCGGGTAAAGTCTCGAGCAGGAAATACGGCCGCACCAAATCGGCGGTCGCGGCGGTCACCACAATGCCGCCGAGCGGCGCGCTGCTTTCCATGCGCTGGGCCACATTCACCGTCTCGCCCAGAACGTCGTACATGCTCTTGTTGCGCGGCCCGAGCATGCCGGCGGTAATGACGCCGCTGCTGATCCCGATCCGCATGTTGAGCGAAATGGTCGTCCCGACATCGCTTTGCAGGGTCAGCGCCGCCAGCACGGCGTCTGTGGCATGGCTCAGCGAGGGCTCCGGCACGCCGAACAGGATCATGGTGCCGTCGCCCATGGTCTTGTTGACGTAGCCGCGATAGCGCGAAATCGCGTCGCCGAGCCAGGCGAAATAATGGTTGAGATGCGCGAACACCTCGTCCGGCTCCATGCCCGCGCTGAACGAGGTAAAGCCCGACAGGTCGGTGAACATGACGGTGGCGTTGAGCCGCACCGCCTGGAGCCGATCCTCGACCATCAACGGAATGAGCTCGCGCGGCGCCATGCGGGCCAGCAATTCCTCGTGCTGTACCTTGCGCCGTTCGAGATCGCCAAGCGCTTCGGTCAGCTCGGCGGTGCGGGCATTCACCTTGCTTTCCAGCGTCTCGTTGAGTTGCGACAGTTCGCGGTTGGTGTTGTCGAGCAGCTGCGAGCGCTCCTGCTCGCGCAGATAGAGCCGCGCATTGTCGATCGCCGAGGCGACCTGATTGGCGACGATCGAGAGCAGCAATTCGTCGAGCGCATCGAATGCGTTGATGGCCGCGCTCTCGACGGCCAACACGCCGACCAGGCGATCCTTCACGACGAGCGGTATCGCCATCTGGCTTTGCACATTGGCCAGGCCCGGCAATTTGACCTGAGCCTTTTCATGCCCCATCTCGCCGCGCACCGCCGCGACATAGCCCATCTGCGCGGCCATCGCCGCCATCCGCACGACACGCCGGCGCCGCGCCGCGACGCCGATGGGACCCTGGCCCACGGGGACGGTCGCGCCGGGTTGCTGATTCTCGTAGCCGCGCAGCGCCGCGACCGAAAGGCTGGCGGCCGCGTCGTCGCTCAGCAGAATCATGCAATGTTTGAAACCGAGCACGCGGTCCAGGGAATCCAGAATGATGCCCAGCATATGCTCCAGATCGAGCGTCGAATTGATCTCGCTCGAAATCTGCTGAATGATTTTGACTTCCTGGTCGCGCCGCTGGATTCGCGCGTTCAGCTCGTCGATGACTTTTTGGTTGTCGATCATGAGCGTGCGCATCGATCCCGACGCAGGCTGGTTGTCGCCGGGGACGCTCATCGCCGTGTCAATCGCGTCGCCACGGCGCTTTCTTGACGCTCAGGACTTCGTACACGTCGGCACCGCGCAGCTTGAAAATTCCGGACATGCCGGTCATCGAAGCGATCGCCTCGAGCTTGATATCCATGTCGTCGAACAGCGGCCCCTCGGTCTCGGTGCGGTCGTAGCGGAGTTCAAGGAGCCAGGTGCTGAAATCCATCGGATTGATCACCTGGACCATGACGTAGGGGTTTTCGCGCACGTTGCGGATCGTCTTGCTGAAGAACTGGAACGACAGCGCGACGTGATTTTGGTCGACGGAAAAAACCTGCGACACGGTAGTGACGTTCGGCTCGCCGTCGAGCGCACAGGTGACGATGGTTGCGGGTACCGCGCCTTGAAGGGCGGGCATGATTTCCTGGGGCAGGGCAATGGTGCCGGCCATCCTCTTAACCCTCCGCCGGGACGAAATCGATGGGCTTCCCCGCGTTCGGCCCCGGCGTCTGATTGAAAATCTTTGCCACGCGGAATGTGATCGTGGTCGACGGCTCGCTGATATAGCCGCCGATGAATTCGTCGGGCAGCGGCATGAAATACTCTTCCCGGAAATAGCGGATGAGTTTGTCGCGATAAAGGTCCCGGATCGCGGCGTCGGCGGCCGTGCTGGCCCGCACCGCGACGACGCGGCCCTTGAATTGATAGTTACGGTGAGTGCGCGCCTCACCGGCGGTCATCGCGACCAGCCCGTTATCGGCCAGATTGGTTAGATGCGGCTCGCTCTGGACGTTCGGCAGAAAGAAACTGATCCGATCGGTGGGCCCTTCCGCGAAAGCGCCAAGGAGGCGCCCCATGGCCGGGCGCAGCGTGGCGTCGCGCGTCCCGAGGGCCATGATTTGAGGCCCATGCAAAAATTCCACGATGTCGCTTGGCAACATCACCATCCCTTTCCAAACGAAAACCCCGCATCATCATAGCGACTTGGCCGACCCCGAGAAATGACGCCAGAAGGGGGCAACCGTTATGTCACACCTATCGCGCCGCGTGTATTAGTGCGGCCGTTCCTCGATATGGTCGTGGCCGCCGACGCGCCCCGGACGCCAATAACCTTCGGCGGAAATCTGCTCCTTGGCCATGCCGCGCGCCAGCAGATCGTGGCGCTGGGCGCGCACGTTGCTGGTCTCGCCAATGAGATAGGCGTGGCCCGTGCCAGGCGGCAGTTGGAAGGATTGCAGCCGCTTCAGCATGAAATCGCTCGGCCCGCCCGGTCCGCCGCGTTCGAGCCATTCGACATCGACGGGCGCCTTGCAAGTAACCGGCTGGCGATCCGACGCGTCGGCGATCTCGATGAACGCCCAGCCCCGCGCATGCGACGGCAGGATCTCGAGGATGCCCAGAATACCGGGGATACAGGTTTCGTCGCCGACGAAGAGGTGCCAGTCGGCGGCGGGGTCGAACACGACGCGGCCGCGCGGCCCCGCCGCGTCGATGCGCGCGCCGGGCTTCGCGTCGCGCGCCCAGTTGCCGGAAGGGCTGTCGCCGTGCAGCACGAAATCGATGTCGAGCCGTTTCGCGGCCTTGTCGAGATCGCGGATCGTGTAATGCCGCCGTCCGGTGGTGCCGTCGGCGAGGGGCATTTGCAGCACCAGGTCCTGGCCCGGCTTGTGGTCGAGTTCGTTGAGATCGGCGCCGGTCAGGGTGACGCGGCGCATGCGCGGGTTGATGTCTCGCGCGCCCACCACTTCAAGCGACCAGAGCCGCATCGGCGGGCGGCGCATGCCCGGCGCCATCGTCGGCGCCGGTGGGTTCGTTACCGTCATTGAATCGATCCTTGTCGTATTTCGATGTTATTTAGATATATCGAAATACGACCAATTGCAAGTGGTTCTTAATACCCGACGGTGAACCGCTTGCGGCTGTGTTTCGGCTTCTCGACCTCGTCGATCATCGCAATCGCGTAGTCTTCGTAAGAGATATGGGATTTGCCGTCCTTGTCGACGAGCAACTCCTCGAGGCCGAGGCGGAATTTGCCGGTGCGCTCACCCGGGCCGATCAGGGCCGAGGGCGACAGGAAGGTCCAGTCGAGCGCGCTTTCGCTTTTGAGCGTGTCGAGGAATTTGATGCCCGCGCCGGCTTCGCCGCGCCACGCCTCGGGCAGGCTGTCGAAAATCAGCTTGCCGTCCTTGCCCTTGAGGCTGGCGGCGCCGCCCACCACCAGGAGGCGCTTCACGCCCGAATCCTTGGTCGCGCCGACGACGTTGTTGGCGGGCGATTCCGAGAACCGCACCGCGCTGATGACGACGTCATGCCCCGCGAGCAGCGGCGCCAGCGCCTTCGGGTCGGTCACGTCGCCTTTCTTGGCGGTGACTTTGGCGTCCTTGTGCGCCTTGTCGGGATTGCGCGACACGGTGGTGACGTGATGGCCGCGCGACACGGCCTCCTTGGTGAGGCGCGTGCCGATATTGCCCGTGCCGCCGACGATGGCGATTTTCATGACCTTCCTCCTCAGTGAATCGTTGTGCCGTCGAGAACGAAATCCGCGCAGCGCTCGCCGATCATGATGGCGGGCGCGTTGGTGTTGCCGCTGACGATATTAGGCATGATCGAGGCGTCCGCAACCCGCAGGCCGGCGATCCCGCGCACCCTGAGGCGTGGATCGAGCACCGCCATCTTGTCGCCGTCGGGCCCCATCTTGCAGGTGCCGACCGGATGGAACAGCGTCGACGTGTTCTTGAGCGCGTAATCGCGCAGTTCGGCGTCGGTGCGTACATTCGCGCCGGGCATGATCTCCTTGCCGAGATAGGGCTTGAAGGATGGCGCCGACAGGATCTGCCGCGTCGCCTTGATGCCGTGCACCAGCACCGCGATGTCTTCTTCGTCGTCGAGGAAATTCGGTACGACTTTGGGCCGTGCCTCGGGATCGGCCGAGACCAGTTCGACCGTGCCGCGGCTCTTCGGCCGCAGCACGGTGAGATAGACGCCGAAGCCGTGGAAATTCGCGACATACCGATCCGTCACCTTGTAGGTCGGCATGAAGGTGAATTGCAGGTCGGGATTTTTCGCCTCGGGCCGCGTGCGCGCGAAGCCGCCGGTCTCGACCAGGTTGGTCGTGAGGATGCCGCGCCGCGCGAACAGGAACTCGGCGACCTGCCACGCCATCTTCGGCAGGTTGCCGAGATGCAACGCGTAGCTCGATCCCGACGCCTCCTCGGCCATCACCGCGACGGTCGGATGGTCTTGTAGATTCTCGCCGACGCCGGGCAGGTCGTGCACCACTTCGATGCCGAGCGCGCGCAATTTCCCAGCATTGCCGATGCCCGACAGCATCAGCAACTGCGGCGAGTTGATCGCGCCGCCCGACAGCACGATCTCGCTTGCGCAATCGAGGTCGAATGTCTGGCCCTGCCGCCGCACCGTGAGGCCGATCGCGCGCTTGCCGTCGAAGCGGATGCGCTCGACCATCGTTTCGTCGAACACGGTGAGGTTGGCGCGGCCCAGCGCCGGATGGAGGAAGGCGCGCGCGCTCGACCAGCGCTCGCCGTTTTTCTGCGTCACGGCATATTCGCCGAACCCGTCTTGCTCGGCGCCGTTAAAATCGGGGTTGCGGCGATATTGCGTTTCCGCGGCGGCGTCGACGAAGGCGCGCGAGATCGCGGCCGGGGTGCGCAGCTTCGCGACATTGAGCTCGCCGCCGGTGCCGTGGAATTCCGAGCCGCCAGCCTCGTGGTGTTCATGGCGCTTGAACGCCGGCAACACGTCCGCGTAGCTCCAGCCGTCGTTGCCCAGCGCCGCCCAGCCGTCATAGTCGTTGCGGTGGCCGCGCATATAGACCATGCCGTTGACCGACGACGAGCCGCCGAACAGTTTGCCGCGCGGGTTCGGGATGGTCTGGTTGTTGAGCCGCTCGCCGGTCGTGAACGAGTGTTTCCAATTATATTTGTCGTGCGGCAGCAGCACGCGATTGCCGGGCGGCACGCGCGTCTTGATGTTGACCGGGAATTTTTTGTCCGACGGTCCGGCTTCGATCAGGCAGACGCGATGGCGCGGATCGGCCGACAGCCGATTGGCGAGGACGCATCCCGCCGACCCGGCCCCGACCACGATGAAATCGAACGGTTGCTCCGTGCCCGGCAACTTTTCCTCCCCTTTTGCGCATTAATGACGCGAAACAGCGTGGCACGAAAGGGCGCGCTCGCGGCGCCACGCCGAGTGAAATCGGCTTCGTTTCGGCGACGATTTCGCGCCCACTGGCTTCGTATTGGGTTCGAATTGGCTTCGAATTGGGTTCGTTTTGGCTTCGTTTTTTGACCTTGGTGATTGAATTCATTCACAAAATTGGCTTGGTCTCGTAAAAATTTT
>JANWJX010000048.1 GCA_025451725.1 Allostellaceae bacterium | reverse complement strand
TTGGCTGGGGGACTAGGATTCGAACCTAGACTGGCGGAGTCAGAGTCCGCTGTCCTACCGTTAGACGATCCCCCACCAGCGTGGCGCCGGCGCGACCGCAATCGCGAAACAATAAACGCTCGGCACGACCTTGCCAACGCGCCTAATGAGCCAAGGCCGCGGCTTCGGCCTGCAACGCCCGCTCCGGCGCGGGAATGGCGGCGAACACACCAAGGGTTGGTCCGGGCGCTCCAGCAATCCCGGTCGCCACGGTCTCTCCCGGTTTCGGAAAACAGGCCGTGCCGAAAATCACATCGAAGATCGGGAACCAGCTCGCGAAATTCTTGCCAAAATGGGCTCGATCGAGCGAGTGATGAATCCGGTGATAGCGATTGTCGCCGAAGACGTATCGTAACGGGCCGAAATGGATCGTCGTCGACGAATGGACAAAGAACAGATGGAACCAGCCTAGGGGTCCCAATATCGCTGGCCACGGTCCGGAATCGATCGCGAACACCATGAGACTCGGCAGAATGAAGGGCACGGAGAACAAGGGCTGGGCGATGTGATCCGCTGCGTTGAGGCCGTTGAGCTCGCGGATCGAGTGATGTACGCGGTGGAAGCGCCAGAGGAATTTGTTGGCGTGCTGCAGCCGGTGAAACCAGTACTGCCAAAACTCACCGAAGCCCACCGTCGCCACGAAAACGGCGGTCCAGCTCGCCACCCGGACGGCCATGCTGCCGGAGTGAGTCCAAGACCAGATGCGCGGAACGAAGAGCGGCCTGATCGAATAGCGGTGCATTAGCGCGATGATCGCCGTTTGGACCGCCACAATGACGATAAAGACCATCACCCACGCCGCGGCGCCGCGCAGTCGCGGCCTGAGCGCAAAACCGGGTTCGCGGCGGAAGAGGAGCTCCAAGACGAGGACCGCAGCGATTGCATAGATAATGGTGCGTCCGCCCAATAAGAACGCTGTCCAGAAATCGGAAATATACTGGCTCATTCCCGCTCCCCCGGTGCGGCATAAGGCGGTCGCCCTGCCATGTCAATGTAGGCGCCGGCGTACCGGCCGGCTTGACGCGGCGGCGGGGCCGGGCAATTTTCGCGCTTGCGGCAACAGTCGCCGCTTCCCGTCCGCCCTGGAGCCGTCTTGCCCGACGCGCCGTTCGTAACACCGGAATTGCTTGGTCGGGTCGCGCGCGGCGACCGGGCGGCCTTTGCCGAGCTTTATCGTCTGGCCTCGCCGAAACTATTTCCCGTCGCGCTGCGAATAACCCAACGAAGGGACCTCGCGGAGGAGGTGCTGCAGGAGAGTTTCGTCGCCGTGTGGAATCAGGCCGCCAGCTACGACCCGGTCAAAGGCTCGCCTTTGATCTGGATGACGACCATCGTACGCCACCGCGCCATCGACCAGCGCCGCCGCCGCAGCAATCTCGCGGATGCCACGGCGGGCTCGGACGAGGCGCTGTTGGCGCTGGTGGCAGGCGAGAGCGACCGCGCCGATCGCGGCGCCGAGCTGGCGGCGCTGTCGCGCTGCCTCGACCAGCTCGAGCCCCAGCCGCGTCAGGCGGTGTTGCTGGCCTATGTTCACGGCTATACCCATGAAGAACTGGCGGGCCGTCTTGCCACGCCGATCGGGACGATCAAGAGTTGGGTTCGGCGCAGCCTTGAACGCTTGAAACGGTGCCTCGACGGATGAAGTACGACGATCCCAAATTGCGCGAGCTGCTCGCGGGTCGTTACGTCCTCGGCACCATGCCGAGGCGGGCACGCGCGCGCTTCGACCGGCTGATCGCGGAGGACGCGGCGTTCTGCGCCGATGTGCGCGAATGGGCCGAGATTTTTGCGCCGATCGACGCCGCCGAGGCGCCCGTCGCGCCGCCGCAGCGCGTATGGCGCGCCATCGAGACGCAACTCGGTCCGGCCCGCGCGCCGGCCGCCCCCGCGCGTGGTTCCTGGTTCGATTCGTTATGGCTGTGGCGCGGCGCCACCGGGTTTGCCGCCGCCGTCGCGGTGGCGCTGTTGGTCTATATCGGTGTGTTCGCGACGCAGGAAACCCCGCCGATGCCGACGGTGGTTGCCGTGCTGAGCGACAGCAAGAGCGGCGCGCCTGCTTGGATCGCGCGCTCGGGGCGCGACGATCAGGTGACGGTGAGCGCGCTCGGCCGCCAGACCATCGACGCCGGTCACAGTTTCCAGCTTTGGGCGATCGCTGGAGGCCCGCCGCGTCCACTCGGCCTGCTGTCGCCGGTGCCGGGGCGCGGCATCGCGATCCCGTCCAGCGCAGTGCCGCCGACCGGTGGCGTGCTGGCGGTCAGCCTCGAACCCGCGGGCGGCTCGCCGACCGGGCAGCCGACCGGCCCGGTTCTGTTCCAGGGCAAGGTTTTTTCCAATCCGCTTTAGGTCCGGCGCATCCGAACCCGCGCCGCCCGCGTAGGGCAAGTCAGGGGCGCTTCGGCCCCTCCTTATCCTCGAGGGAGCGAATTTCATGACCCAGACCACATCCTTGATCGCGCTCGGCGCCACCAGCCGCCGCGGATTGTTGCGCGGCACCGGCACGTTACTCTTGTCGGGCGCGGCGGTCGCCTTGCTGGCGGGCCGCGAAGGCCTCGCAGCCGAAAGCACGGCGGCCGAAGGCGACCTCAGCATCCTCAACGTCGCGCTCGGCGCGGAATACCAGGCCGTCGCCGCCTATCAGGTCGGCGCGGAGTCCAAGCTGCTGAAGCCGGCGATCCTCAAGGTCGCGGTCAAGTTTCAGAGCGATCACAAGAAGCATGCCGAAGTGCTCCACGACACGCTGGTCAAGCTTGGCGGCAAGCCGGTGATGGCCAAGACGACGGCGGAATACGGTTTCCCGACCGGCAGCCTCAAGAGCCAGAAAGACGTGCTGCGCTTCGCCGCGGGCCTCGAGAAGGGCGCGATCTCGGCGTATCTCGGCGCCATCCCGGTATTCCAGAACCGCGACCTCGCCAAGGCGGCGGGCAGCATCCTCGGCGACGAGGCGATTCACTTTGCGGTGCTGAAAACCGCGCTCGGCGAAGATCCGGATCCGTCGCCGTTCGTTTCCTGATGCGGCCAGCGGTTATCGTAGCGGTCATGGCGGCGGTTGCCGCCGTGGCCGCCTCGCCCGCCCGCGCGGGCGAGGGCGATCCGGCGCGCGGCCAGCTGGTCTACGCGCAATGCCAG
The DNA here is from genome assembly GCA_025451725.1 of Allostellaceae bacterium. Lineage (GTDB taxonomy): Bacteria > Pseudomonadota > Alphaproteobacteria > ATCC43930 > CGMCC-115725 > JAATGI01. The sequence goes on along the minus strand of JANWJX010000048.1, from coordinate 19,350 downwards.
ATCTGCCACCAGATCGACCGCAACGGGATCGGCCCGCGCCATATGGGGCTGTTCGGCCGCAAGGCGGGCACGCAGCCCGGCTACAATTACTCGATGCCGCTCAAGAATTCCGGCATCGTCTGGAACGAAAAGACGCTCGACCAATGGCTGCAAGGCCCGGCGAAGATGGTGCCCGGCACCAAGATGGTGTTCGCCGGCCTGTCCGACCCGCAGGAGCGCGCCGACGTCATCGCCTATCTGAAAGACGCGACCAAGTCCAAACCCTGACCTAAACCCTGACCATTGGCGTCGCATCGCGGCCTGGGCTAGCATCGGCTCTTTGCAAGTTCCGGTCGCAATCCTGTGAGCGCTCTCCCGCCGTCATCCGTCAAACCCGTCACGCCGCTACCGTCGGCGGCGCCGCGCGGCGAACCGAACGAGATTTTCGCGGCGCTCGATCTCGGCACCAATAATTGCCGGTTGCTGGTCGCGCGGAACAATCCGCGCGGCTTCCGCGTCATCGACGCGTTCTCGCGCATCGTGCGGTTGGGGGAAGGGCTGGCGGCCAGCGGCGTGCTGTCCGAACCGGCGATGGCGCGCACCGTCGAGGCGCTCAAGGTCTGCGCCGACAAAGTGATTCAGCGCCGCGTCACCAGCGCGCGCTACGTCGCAACCGAGGCCTGCCGCCGCGCCACCAACTGCGCCGCCTTCATCGAGCGCGTCAAAGCCGAGACCGGGATTCCCATCGAGATCATTTCGAGCCAGGAGGAAGTGCGCCTCGTCGTGTCGGGCTGCGGCGCGCTGCTCGACCGCTTGGTGCCGCGCGCTATTGTCATCGATATCGGCGGCGGCTCGACCGAGCTGGCCTGGCTCGACGTGCCGCGCGACGGCGCGCCGCGCATTCTCGGCGCCGTCTCGGTGCCGCACGGGGTCGTCACCATGACGGATCGCTATGGCGGCCGCGAGGTCAGCGAGGCGACCTACGACGCGATGGTTGCGGAAATGGCCGACGCGATCCGCCCGTTCGACGCGGCGCACGGCATCGCGGCCGCGGTGGCGCAGGGCGTCGTGCAAGTGGTCGGCAGTTCCGGCACCGTCACGACGTTGGGCGGCGTGCATCTCAACCTGCAGCGTTATAACCGCGCGCAAGTCGACGGGCTGACGCTGCCGTTCGACGAGATCGCCCGTCTGTCGCGCATGCTGGCGCGCATGCCGTTTGCCGCGCGCGCGGCGAACGGCTGCATCGGCCTGGAGCGCGCCGATCTGGTGATCTCCGGCTGCGCCATTCTCGACGCGGTATGCCGCGCCTGGCCGGTCGGACATTTGCGCGTCGCCGATCGCGGCATCCGTGAGGGCGTGCTCGCCGACCTGATTGACGCGGCGCGCTAATGGCGAAGCCGAGCTCGGGCCGCGCGCCGGCGCAGCGCGTCAAGTCGGCCAAGGGCCGAAGCGTGTCGTCGACGCGCTGGCTCGAGCGTCAGCTCAACGATCCCTATGTCGCCGAAGCGAAGCGCGCCGGCTATCGCAGCCGCGCCGCATTCAAGCTTGCCGAGCTCGACGACCGGTTCCATTTCTTGAAGCGCGGCAAGCGCGTGCTCGACCTCGGTGCCGCGCCCGGCGGTTGGACCCAGGTCGCGGTCGCCCGTGTGGGCAAGGATCACGTCGTCGGCATCGACCTCTTGCCGATCGATCCGATCCCGGGCGCGGTGCTGATGCAGGGCGATTTCCTCGACGACGGTATCGAGAAAAAATTGCTCGATGCGCTCGGCGGTGCGCCCGACGTGATCCTGTCCGACATGGCGGCGCCGGCCACGGGCCACGCAGCGACCGACCATCTGCGCATCGTCGCGCTGGTCGAGGCGGCATACGAATTCGCGCGGACGGCGCTGGCGCCGGGCGGCAGCTTTGTCGCCAAGGTGTTCCAGGGCGGCACCGAGCGGGCGCTGCTGGAGCGGATGAAAAAGGACTTCGCCTCGGTGAAGCACGCCAAGCCGCCCGCGAGCCGCGCCGAATCCGCCGAAGTCTATGTCGTGGCACAGGGGTTCCGGCATCGGTAGCACATCGGCAATCGGGACGCGGGTGGATGCGATGCCCAGAGGTTTAGTTATCGTGGCCCTGGTCGTCGCCGTGGCCCTGCCGGCTTCCGCGGAAGCGGCAAGGCTTACGCTCTGCAACCGTAATGCCGAGCGTATGTACGACCTTTTTGTCGATAAGGACGGCCAGCGCGTGAAACCGCTCGGGCCGGGCAGTATCGAGCCCGGGAGCTGTGCCGCGACGGATGATGTTGCGCCGGGATACTACGTTCTTCACTTCGGTCTGAATCACGGCGGGCTATGCGTGCTTGGTATCGTGGTATCGGATTCCACCAAAATCGACATCGGTCCTACTGAAGGTTCCTGTGTCAGGTGAGGTTGGTCTTCTTACCGGAACAAGCAAGAACATGCGGCCTTGGCAGACCGCACCGAGGGGTGCATTTATAGGTGCAGACGCCCCTTCCCATACGCTTTATGTTGTGTATGATGGTGCGCCAACCCTCTATATATTGAGTGGAAGGCACAAATGGAACTCCGTCAGGCATATACCTTCGACGACGTTCTTCTCGTACCCGCCGCATCCGGCGTTCTGCCTACCGAAACCGACACGAAAACGAAGCTGACGCGCGAGATCGCGCTCGGCATCCCGCTGATCTCCGCCGCGATGGACACGGTGACGGAGAGCGCCCTCGCCATCGCAATGGCCCAGGCGGGCGGACTCGGCGTGATTCACCGCAACATGACGATCGCCGAGCAGGCCGACGAAGTCCGCAAAGTGAAAAAATTCGAGGCGGGCATGGTGGTGAATCCCGTCACCATCCATCCCGACGAGATGCTGGCCGACGCGCTGAAGCTGATGGTGGATCACCGCATCTCCGGCATTCCGGTGGTCGAGCGCGGCAGCAAGAGACTGGTCGGCATCCTGACCAACCGCGATGTGCGCTTCGCCAACGAGCCGAAGCAGCCGGTCGCGGAGCTGATGACGCGTGACGTCGTCACCGTGCGCGAGAACGTGAAGCGCGAGGATGCGATGCGCCTTTTGCATCAGCACCGCATCGAGAAGCTGATCGTCGTGGACGACGCCTATCGTTGCATCGGCCTCATCACCGTGAAGGACATCGAGAAGGCGCAGAAATATCCCTTCGCCAGCAAGGACGAGGCGGGACGGTTGCGCGCCGGCGCGGCGACCGGCACCGGTACGGATGGCGTCGAGCGCGCGGCGGCGCTGTTCGACGCCGGCGTCGACGTGCTGGTGGTCGATACCGCGCACGGCCATTCCACGCGCGTGCTGGAGACGATCTCCAAAATCCGCCGCCTCTCGAACTACACGCAGATCGTGGCCGGCAATATCGCGACGGCGGAAGGCGCCGAGGCGCTGATCGAGGCCGGCGCCGACGCGGTGAAGGTCGGGATCGGCCCTGGCTCGATCTGCACCACGCGCATCGTCGCGGGCGTCGGCGTGCCACAGCTCACCGCCGTGCTCGACGCGGTCGGCGTGTGCCGCAAGCGCGGCGTGCCGGTGATCGCGGATGGCGGCATCAAATTCTCGGGCGATCTCGCCAAGGCGGTCGCGGCGGGCGCCGATTGCGCGATGATCGGCTCGCTGTTCGCCGGCACCGACGAAAGTCCGGGCGAGGTCTATCTCTTTCAGGGCCGCAGCTACAAATCCTATCGCGGCATGGGTTCGGTCGGCGCGATGGCGCGCGGCTCGGCCGACCGTTACTTCCAGCAGGAAGTGACCTCGACCTTGAAGCTGGTGCCGGAAGGCGTCGAGGGCCGCGTGCCGCACAAGGGCCCGGTCGGCAACGTCATCCATCAGCTTGTCGGCGGGCTGCGCGCCGCGATGGGCTATACCGGCAACAAGACCATCGCCGACATGCAGCAGAATTGCCGCTTCGTGCAGATCACGTCGGCCGGCCTGCGCGAGAGCCACGTCCACGACATCGCCGTCACCCGCGAGGCGCCGAACTACCCGCAGGGGGGATAGACGCTCATTTCCCTTCGATGAGTTTGCGTGCGTCCTCGCGCAGCGCCTTGCGCGAGGCATCGCGCATATAGAGCATGTGCCCGCCGGCATAGACCTTGAACGCGAGGCGCCCCGGCGGGCCGTAATCCGGTATCTGGTCGAGCAGCAGCTTGGTGCCGAAATACGGCACTTGCACATCGGTTAGGCCCTGCGCGACGAGAACGCGGAAATTCGGGTCCAGCGCCAGCATCCGCTTCAGCGCCGGGACCGCGCTTGGCGTGCCGCGGTCGTGGCCCCAATCCCAGGCGTGCGCGACGGCGTCGTTCAGCATCTCGTATCGGTTCTCGATTTTCCAGCCGAGCCGGTGCGCGTAGAGGGCCATGACGGCGCTGGCCATCGGCGCGTCGAAGCCGTTCGTCACCGGGTCAAGCCACTGATCCAATCTGGATTCCGGCGACGGGTCATAGGCGGTGATGGTCGCATCGAAGTAGGCGCCGACCTTGCCATGGGCGCTGTCGAACGCGCGCAGAAACGTCTTCTGGTCGATCCGTCCGCGGCGCTGTCGCACCAGCGCGGGATCGAGCCCGGTGAATGCGCTCACTCGGTCCACCATGCGCGCGACGGCGGCGGCGTCGCGCGGCCCGCGCAGGAAATCGAGCAGATAGTCGCCGCCGGCGTAGCGCTCGACGTCGGCGAGCTGTTCGCGCGTCACCGGACCGTTTCTCTCCCGGGCGACCGCAGCGAAGGAAGGCAGGCGAATCGCCCAAGTGAACGGATCGCTGGGATCGCGCTCCGATAATTCCAGCGCCGGTGAAATCAGCACCAGGCCGCTGATCCCGATGCCCTGATCGGTTGCCAGCGTCTCAGCCAGACGCGGGCCGCGAAACCCGCCATAGCTTTCGCCGACGATAAATTTGGGCGATGTCAGCCGCTCGTTGGCGGCGAGCCAGTGCCGGATGGTGACGGCCAACGCGTCGATATCGCCGCGCACGGACCACAGGTTCTTGCGGACCTCGTCGCTCGTGGCGACGATCTGGCTGTACCCCGCGCCCGGCGGGTCGACGAACACCAGATCGGTGAAATCGAGCCAGGTATCGTCATTGTCGGTCAGGATGGGCGCGGCGGAGGGATAGGTGCCGTTGTCGAGCGGCAAACGCCACGGCCCCAGCGCGCCGAGCTGAAGCCAGGCAGAACCCGCCCCGGGTCCACCATTGAAGACGAACGTCACCGGACGCTTGGCCGCCGTCGCGCCGTCGAGTTGATAGGCGACATATGCGACGTCGGCATGTTCGTTGCCTTTTTCGTCGCGGAGTTTGATGGTTCCTGCGGTAGCCTTGAAGGCGAGGGTGCGGCCCGGCAAGGCGAGCTTGTGCTCGGTCACGGAATCGCGTGGTAGGCGATAGGGGTTGATAGAGGCGGGCCGCTCGCTCGGCGACGGCGCGGCATGCGCGTGTTGGCTTGATGTCGGCGTGCCGGTCTGCCCCTGCGCCGCGAGGGCGAAGCCGAGCAACGCAATCGTAGCGAAAAGTGGCGCGCACCGCTTGCCGATCGACATCTGCCCGCTCCCGCCAGTTGCGTTATTCCTAGCCCCCTTTCATGCGTTGGGCTAATCAGTTTTCGCTCAGTTCCGCGGCATCAAGTGCCTATCGCGACGCGCATGGCGGCACGCAGCATCTACTGCTCGCCGACGAGACCTCGAGGTCGCCAAGGTTCTGCTCGGCGTTGCCAAGCCTGGCGCGCGCTGGACCATGTTCGCGGTGCGAGACGCGGGCTGACCGCACGCGCTAGATTGCGGCACCAATTGGGGGATCGGAATGAGTTTCGTCGACACGATCATGTTTCACGCACGGGCGATGCCGGAAAAGCCGGCCATCGTCCTGGGTGACCGCGTTTTGACCTACGGCATGCTGGCGCAGGGCATTGTCTCGGTGGAAAACCGGATACTCACGACGTCGCTCAAGCGCGGCGACGTGGCCGCCGTGGTCATGGACAATCCCACTCGGCATTTCATCGTCGTGTTCGCACTGTACCGGCTCGGCATTACGTCGGTATCGATCTCGCGCATGGACAACATGGCGGGCAGCGGCCTCAAAATCGCGGCGGTTCTGGGCGACAGGCCCGATGCGGGCGAGGGCCTGCCGACCATGGTTGTTGACGACGGCTGGTTCCCATCGCGGCCCGGCGGCACCGACGCGCCGGCGCGGCGCGGCTTCGCAGGCACGGACCAGATCGCGCGCATCCGATTTTCCACCGGCACCACCGGCGGCCGCAAGGCCATTGGATTTACGGCGGCGGATTTGGAATGGGATATCGCGACGCGCATGACGATGTTCGCCCATGTCGGCTGGCAGCGCATGCTGTGTCTGTCGCATTTCCTCTACAACGGGTTCAGCTATGCGCTGATGACGCTGACGTCCGGCAACACGCTGTTGTTCGCCGGCGACGCGGCCGACGCGCTGCGCATGATCGACCTCTACGGCGCCGAACTGCTGATCGCCTCGCCGCAGCATTTGCGCGAAATGCTGGGGCTCCAGCGCGAGATGCCGACGACGCTGCCGACGTTGAAGCTGATCTCGGTCGGTGGCGCGACGATGGAGCTGCCGTTGCGCGACGCGATCCAGGCCATGCTGTGCAAAAGTCTTCTATCGGTTTACAGCGCCACCGAATGCGGGCCGATCGCTATCGGCCTCGTCGAGCGGTTGCGCCAATACGGCAATGCCACCGGGTTCGTCACACCGTGGGCGACCGTGGAAGTGGTTGGCGACGACGACACCGTCCTACCGCCGGGCGAGGAGGGCATCTTGCGCATCCGCACCGACCGGCATGCCAAGGTGCTGAACGCGCCCGCAGCGAACGGCGCTGCCGATCCGTGGTTCCGGCCCGGCGACCGCGGCAAGCTTCTGCCGAACGGCGTCTTGATCGTGACCGGCCGCACGACCGAAATGATCGAGACGGCCGGCGGCAAAATTCCGCCCGAGCAAATCGAAGATCTGCTGATGCGCCGTCCGGACGTGAAGGACGCCGCCGCGATCGGCGTCGAGCGTAACGGCGTTCAGGAATTGTGGGTCGTGATCGTGCCGCGCGGCGATGTCGATCCGAAGGCGATTGCCGCGTATCTCGCGACCCAGCAACCGCCGCTGATGACGCATCAGATCAGGCTGGCGGACGCGCTGCCGCGTGGCGAAACCGGCAAAATCCTGCGCCGCACGCTGCGGGATATGCTCTCCGGGGAATAAAAAACGCCGCCCGGCGAGCCGAGCGGCGTTTTCCGTTAGCGGGAAACTAGAATTTCCAGGCCGCGCCGACGCGGGTGATGAAGGCGGTGTTCCTGAAGCTCGCGGTGCAACCGCAGGCCGGGCTGTTCAACGCGTGGGATTTACCAAGATCCACCCACAATGCCTCGATCTTAAGGACGCAATGTTCCGAAACCGCGTATTCCGCGCCACCGCCGGCTGTCCAGCCGAACTTCCAGCCTGACTTTTTGGCCGTTTCGAGCGGGTCGGTCGAGTTGCCGAAATAGCTTGATTGATTCTTCACATCGCCCGCTGCGCCGCCAACCGTGGCGAAAAACAACGCTTTCTCGACGGCGTATCCAAATCGAGCGCGCAACGTCGCGAGGGATGAAATCTTGGTCTTGTTAAAACCGCAATTGCAGCCGCCGCCGCCGAACGAACTCTTGGCGCCGCTCGCCAAGTCGATATCAGCTTCGGCACCGAGAACGAAATGGCTGCCCGGGAACTGATAGTTGTAACCGCCGGTCAAGCCCCCGACCACGCCCTGTGATGTCGCTGATGGTTTGACGGGCGACAAACCAAAGGACGGCGGCCCCCAAGTCGTCTCTTGGGACGCGCCAATATAGCCCAAATTGACGCCGATATACGGACCGGTCCAATTGAACGTCTGGGCGTTGGCCGGCTCGCTGGCATAAACCACCGCCGCGATCGCCGTCGTGGCCAGCAAATGCCGGACCAGGAGTGATTTTTTGCGCAAGATAGGCTTCCCCCTGTAAGAACTCCCCATAGACTAGGTCACAAAAATGTTACGACTCAAGGGATTTTGCGAATCTAGGGAAATCGCCTTACGTCATGTTGCATTTGTGCCACATATTGCCATAACTCCTCGCTGTAACCCCTTTGGATTTCAATATTTTGGTGGAGGCGAAGCCTGACTCCGGGCGCACGCGTCGAAGCCGCGATTCAGCTTCTCGACACGATCGACCGCGGTCGATCGCCTGCCGACGACACCGTGGCCGAGTATTTCCGCCGCCACCGTTTCGCCGGGGTGAAGGATCGCGCCGCGATCGCGGAACACATCTATGCCGTGCTGCGCTATCGCGCGTCGCTCGATTGGTGGCTGGCGCGGATGGCGCCGAGCCTGGCCCCGCATGGCCGCACCCGTCTCCTGGTGGCGCTGGTGCTGGTGGAGAGTTGGACGCCCGACGACATCAAGGGCGCCTGCGACGGCGACCGGTTTCGCCCGCCGCGCCTTTCGGGCGACGAGGAACGGCTGATCGACATGATCGCCGGCGGCAAGCTCGTTCATCGCGACATGCCGCCAGACGTGGTCGGCAATTATCCGGCCTGGCTCGGCCCGCATCTCGAAGCGTCGCTTGGCAAGGACATGGCGCGCGAGGCCGAGGCGCTGAATCGGCCGGCGTCGCTCGATCTGCGCGTCAACGCGCTGAAATCGGATCGCGAGAAGGCGCGGGCGGCGCTGGCGCGGGACAAGATCGACGCGGCGCGCACCAAATATTCGCCGCTGGGCCTGCGCGTGTTCGAACGCATCCCGCTCTCGACGCTGGCGATTTTCAAGTCGGGCGGCGTTGAGGTTCAGGACGAAGGCTCGCAGCTCGCCGCGCTGCTGACCGACGCGCGGCCCGGCATGCGCGTCGTCGATTTTTGCGCCGGTGCAGGGGGCAAGACCCTGGCGCTGGCGGCGGCAATGGACAATCGCGGCCATCTCGTCGCCTGCGATGTGTCGGCGCTGCGGCTCGAACGCGCCACCCAGCGCCTGCGGCGCGCTGGCGCCAGTATCGTGCAGCGGCAGCCGCTGTCGGGTCAGCGCGACAAATGGGTGAAGCGCCACGCCCGCGGTTTCGACCGCGTACTGATCGACGCGCCGTGTACCGGCACCGGCACCTGGCGGCGAAACCCCGACGCCAAGTGGCGGTTGCGTCCCGAGGATCTCACCGAGCTGTCCGCGCTCCAGGCCGACATTCTCGACAGCGCGTCGCGGCTGGTGAAGCCCGGCGGACGGCTCACCTATGTCACCTGCTCGCTGCTGCGCGAGGAGGACGAGGAGCAGATCGATAAATTTCTCGCGGCGCATCCCGATTTTTCCGCCGTGCCGATCCGCGACGTATGGGACGAGGTCATCGGCGGCGACTGCCCGACCCGCGAGCCGACCCTGCGCCTCACTCCGGCGCGCAACGGCACGGACGGGTTTTTCGTCGCGGTGCTGGCGCGTGCCCTTGCGCCGACCGCCGACGCCCCGGATGATGCGCCATGACCGACCGCGTTCTGATCCTCGATTTCGGCAGCCAGGTGACGCAACTCATCGCGCGCCGGGTGCGCGAAAGCGGCGTCTATTGCGAAATCCATCCGTTCAGCATGGCGCCCGATAGGCTCGCCGCGTTTGCGCCGAAGGCCATTATCCTGTCGGGCGGGCCGGCCTCGGTCGCTGAGATGGGCACGCCGCGCGCGCCGCAATACGTGTTCGAAATGGGCGTGCCGGTGCTCGGCATCTGCTATGGCCAGATGACGATGGCGGCGCAGCTCGGCGGACAGGTGGAAAGCGGCCATGACCGAGAATTCGGCCGCGCCTTCCTCGAAATCCGCGAGAGCTGCGCCTTGTTCGACGGATTGTGGAAGCAAGGCGAGCGGCATCAGGTCTGGATGAGTCACGGCGACCGCATCACCGCGGCGCCGCCCGGCTTCCGCGTCGCGGGAATCAGCGAGGGCGCACCGTTCGCGGTGATCGCCGACGACAAGCGCAAATTCTATGGCCTGATGTTCCATCCCGAAGTGGCGCACACGCCTGACGGCGCGGCGCTGCTCAAGAACTTCACGCATCGTGTCGCGGGATTGAGCGGCGACTGGTCGATGGCCGCGTTCCGCGCGCAGGAAATCGCGCGCATCCGGCAACAGGTCGGCAAGTCACGCGTCATCTGCGGCCTCTCGGGCGGCGTCGATTCATCGGTCGCGGCGGTGCTGCTGCACGAGGCGATCGGCGACCAGCTCACCTGCATCTTCGTCGATCACGGCCTGCTGCGGCAGGGTGAAGCCGAGGAAGTCGTCGAACTGTTCCGCGGCCACTACAACATTCCGCTGGTGCATCGCGACGCGAGCGATTTGTTCCTTGGCAAGCTCGCCGGAATCGAAGACCCCGAACAGAAGCGCAAGATCATCGGCGCTACCTTCATCGACGTGTTCGACGAGGAAGCGAAAAAACTCGGCGGGGCCGATTTCCTGGCGCAGGGCACGCTCTATCCCGACGTCATTGAGTCGGAGAGTTTCACCGGCGGGCCGAGCGTCACCATCAAGTCGCATCACAATGTCGGCGGCCTGCCGGCGCGGATGAAGCTGAAACTGGTCGAGCCGTTGCGCGAACTGTTCAAGGACGAGGTGCGCGTGCTCGGCCGTGAACTCGGCCTGCCGGAGCACCTCGTCGGGCGGCATCCGTTCCCCGGCCCCGGCCTCGCGATCCGCGTGCCCGGCGCGATCACGCGAGACAAGCTCGACATTCTGCGTAAGGCAGATGCGATCTATCTCGACGAGATCCGCCGCGCCGGTCTGTATGATTCCATTTGGCAGGCCTTCGCGGTGCTGTTGCCGGTGCGCAGCGTCGGCGTGATGGGCGACGGCCGCACCTACGATTACGTGCTCGCCTTGCGCGCCGTCACCTCGACCGACGGCATGACGGCGGACTCCTATCCCTTCAGTCACGAATTCCTGAGCGCGACCGCCACCCGCATCATCAACGAAGTGCGCGGCATCAACCGCGTGGTCTATGATGTGACCTCGAAACCACCTGGAACCATCGAGTGGGAGTGATTTTGCAATGTCCGACTTGTCCGCGTTTCCGATTACCAAGCGATGGCCGGCGCAGCATCCCGACCGGTTGCAGCTTTATTCGTTTCCGACGCCGAACGGCGTGAAGGTATCCATCGCGCTCGAGGAGATCGGCGATCTCCCCTACGAGGCGCATGCCGTCAACATCATGAAGAACGAGAGCTGGACGCCGGAATTCCTGTCGCTCGACCCCAACGGCAAGATCCCCGCAATCCTCGATCCCAACGGCCCGGGCGGCAAACCGCTTGGCCTGTTCGAGTCCGGCGCCATTCTGATCTATCTCGCCGAGAAGACCGGCAAGCTGATGTCGAAAGACGCGGCGAAACGCTACGAGACCATCCAGTGGGTGTTCTTCCAGATGGCGGGCGTCGGGCCGATTTTCGGCCAGGTCGGCTTCTTCCATAAATTTGCCGGCAAGGAGATCGAGGACAAGCGGCCGCTGCACCGCTACGTCAAGGAATCCGCGCGCGTGCTCGGCGTGCTCGAGGAGCGTCTCGCCGGCCGGCAATGGATCATGGGTGAGGACTACACCATCGCCGACATTTCGCTGTTCGGCTGGGTCCGCACCATCAACGGCTTCTACGGTGCGGGCGACCTCGTCGAGTGGCACAAGCTGAAGCACGTGCCGGCGTGGCTCGAGCGCGGCCTTGCGCGGCCGGCGGTGCAGCGCGGCCTCGATATTCCGAAACGGCCCACCTGAAGGGGAGAGAGAAAAATGATTCACGTCATCGCCATCATCACCGCCAAGCCGGGCCAGCGCGCCACGGTGCTCGCGGCGTTCAATGCCAACGTGCCGGCGGTGCGGGCCGAACAGGGCTGCATCGAATACGGCGCCGCCGTCGACACCGGCACCAGTCCCGCCAAATTCGGCGAAGATGCGTTCGTCGTGGTCGAGAAATGGGCCAGCCCCGACGCGTTGCGCGCACATGCCGCGTCGCCGCACATGGCGGCCTACGCCGCCAAGACCAAGGACCTGCTGGCCGGCCGCGTCATCCACGTGCTCGATCCGGCCTGACGCGGAACATCGCTTTGCTCTCCCGCGTTCCACCTTTGAGTAGGAACGTTTCGGGAGAGTGCGATGGCACGGGGCAGCAAGGCGAGCTACACCGCGAAACAGAAGCGGCAGGCGCGCGACATCGAAGAAGGTTATGAATCGCGCGGCGTCGGCGAGAAGGAAGCCGCCCGCCGCGCCTGGGCGACCGTCAATAAGGTGACCGGCGGCGGACGCAAGTCCGGCTCGGGTGTCGGCAAGCGCACCGACAAGGCGCCGGCGCGCAAGGGCGGGCGCATCGGTGGACAAAAATCGGCGCAGCGTCCCGCCGCGCAGCGCGCGGCATCGGCCCGCAAGGCGGCCCGCACGCGGGCACGTCGCAAATCGCGCTAATTTCACCGCCTCGCCACACTATCGTCACGATACGCGATGATACTCGCGCGTGAACGCCAGTGCGGGAGGCAGTCATGCGAAATTGGAAATATCCGGGCATCGAGCCCAGCATCGACGAATTGCTTGACGACGAGGTGATGGTGCCGGTGATGCGCAGCGCCGGCCTGTGTATCGGCGACCTCCGAACGCTGGTCAGCGAAACCGCCGAGCGCATCGCCAACGATAACGAATCTGACCGTTCAGGCCGCCGTCCGGTTCGGTAGCGAAGCCGCGCGCTGCGGCGCGGCAGGCAGGATCATCACCGCCTTGAGTCCCGGCCCGTTGTCCTCGAGCCGGATTTCGCCGCCGTGCAGTTTCGCCACCGCGCGCACCAGGCTGAGGCCTAGGCCGTTGCCTGGCGTCGATCGGCTGTTCTCGAGGCGGAAGAAGCGGTCGAAGACATGCTCGCGGTGGTCGGCCGGCACGCCGGGTCCATTGTCGGCGACCTCAACCACGACGCGGCCGACATCGTCGTGCCGCACCGTCAGGCGGACTTCACCCTCGGGCGTGTATTTCAGCGCGTTGTCGAGCAGATTCGCGATCGCCTGCGACAAGAGATGACGATCGCCGCGCACCGGCGCCGGCGACGCGATGTCGAGCGTCAGTTTCAGGCCCTTTTCTTCGGCTACCGGCTCGTAGAGATCGGCGACCGAGCGCGCGATCTCATCGAGTTCGACCTCGGCCATGTGCTCGCGGCGCGCGCCGGCCTCGGCTTCGGCGATGCTGAGGAGGGCGTTGAAGGTGCCGAGCAATTGGTCCGCCTCGGCGATGGTTTCAGACAATGCATCGGCATAGCGCGTCGCATCGGGCCGCTCGAGTAGCGTCACTTCGAGCCGCGCTCGGAGCCGCGACAGCGGCGTGCGCAGATCGTGCGCGATATTGTCGGTGACCTGGCGCATCCCCGCCATCAGCCGCTCGATCCGGTCGAGCATCGCGTTGAGGTTGGCGGCGAGTTGATCGAACTCGTCACCACTGCCGGTCAGCGGCACGCGCTCCGAGAGGTCGCCCTGGATGATGCTGGCGCTGGTGCGGTTCACCGCCTCGATGCGGCGCAGCACGTTGCGCGTCATGAACAGGCCACCGATCAGGCCTAGCGCGAGGGTCAGCAGCGCCGCGAAGAACAGCGTTTGCTCGACACGCGCGCGGAACGTCACGGCGTCGCGCAGATCGCGTCCGACCAGCAAGCGGTAATCGCCGTTGAGCACGAATACCGAGGCGAGTGCGTCGTAGGTCACGGGCTGGCCGGCGCGTGTCAGCTCGACGGTGAACCTGACCCAGCCCGACTTGATGGCGGTCGTCTGCGGCCAGTTGGCAAGATTGCCCGCGATGCGTTTGAGGCGCGGATCGGCGAGGAGATATAACGTCGGCTCGCCACGCTCTGCGGATGCGCGCGAATTGATCGCTTCGATCAGGCCAAGCAGTCCGTGCTCGCGATACTGCTCTTGAAGGCCGGTGATCTCGGCGCCGACCGTCTCCTCTGTCTGCCGCTCGACGAAATCGGCGGTCGAGAAATAGATGAAAACGAGCAACGTCAATACCGACGCCGCGAACAGCGCCATGTAGAGCGCGGCCAGACGGAACGCGTTGGTACGCAGGAGGCGATACATGCCGGGACGAGCGCCTTTAGTTTGCGCGCAAACTATAACCGGCGCCGCGAATGGTTTGCAAAAGCGCGTGATCGAAGTCGCGGTCGATCTTGTGGCGCAGGCGGCTGACATGGACGTCGATCACGTTGGTCTGCGGGTCGAAATGATAGTCCCAGACATTTTCGAGCAGCATGGTGCGCGTGACCACCTGGCCGGCGTGACGCATGAGGAATTCGAGCAGGCGGAACTCGCGCGGCAGCAATTCGATGTCCTTGCCGGCGCGTGTCACGTGGCGCGTCAACAGATCCATTTCGAGATCGCCGACCTTGAGCCGCGTCGCCGCCAGTTTCGTGCCGCCGCGCCGCAACAGCACCTCGATCCGCGCCAGCAATTCAGCGAAGGCGAACGGCTTCACCAGATAATCGTCGCCGCCCGCGCGCAGTCCCTTGACCCGGTCGTCGACCGCGCCGAGCGCGCTGAGGATCAGCACGGGCGTCAAAATTTCGGCGGCGCGCATGGTCGCGATCAGCGACAACCCGTCCATGCCGGGCAGCATCCGGTCGACGATCATCGCGTCGTATTTTCCCGACGTCGCGAGGAACAGCCCCTCGCGTCCTTCAGCGGCGTGCTCGACGACATAGCCGCTTTCGGTCAGCCCTTTGACCAGATAGCTCGCGGCCGCGCGGTCGTCCTCGATAACCAGCAGTTTCATGCCTCAATGTACCCCATTCCGTAGACAAAGGTTCCGCCGGTTCGCGGTTTAATGACGGAACTTTCACGGCGGGAGAGGGTTGGTTTGGCACGGGTTCCACCGATCAAAAGGAGGGCACCCCGATGAAACCGATCTCGAATTCGCTACCTATCGCGCTGCTGGCGCTAACTTTCACCGCTGGCTGGGCGAGTGCCGCGCCGCGTGTGCCGAATGTGGATTTGGCGGAGCAAGTGGCCGACGTGCCGTCCGATCAGACCGATCAGGACAAGGCGAATGGACCGAAACAATCGCCGAGCGAGAAACTGTCGCAACACAAGGGCGTGATCCATCCGCCGCCGACCGGCGATCACGCGGTGATTCAGCCGCCCGCAACCGGGAAGAACAATAAGGCGGTGATCCCGCCGCCCGGCACGCCCGGTGGCGACCCGAATGTCCAGCCGAAGTGACCTAACGCTTGGTCTGCTTTGCCTACGGTCCGGTTTTCGCCGGAACGGAACTTAGGAAAATCGGCGCATCCGCAAGCAATTTCCGCGAATTTTCGCTAGCGGCGCGCTTGAACATATGATTTAAGTCCCAACCTAATCCGTACCGCGCCAGTCCGAATTGGCAGACGGCGTGGATAAGTCGGCGATTTTAACGGGTTAGGGCATGATCATTCTCAGCAAGCTGGCCGATTACGGCGTCATTGTCGCCACCCATATGGCAATGGTTCCGGAACGCCAGATGACGGCGGCGGCGCTCGCCGCCGAGACGCGTCTCCCTCGCGCCACTGTCGCGAAAGTCCTCAAGACCCTGGCCCATGCGGGCATCGTCACGGGCACCCGTGGCGCAACCGGCGGCTATCGCCTGACGCGGCCGGCGAGCGAGATCGCGCTCACCGACGTGATCGGCGCCATCGACGGCATCCTGGCGCCGACGCAATGCACCTCGCATCAACCCGATTGCGCGCGCGCCGAATTCTGTTCCACCAAGCCGCATTGGCAGCGCATCAACCGCGTGGTCGGCGCCGCGCTGTCTGCGGTGACTCTCGCGGAGCTGACGCCGTTCGGCGCGACGATTCAGCCCGCCGCCGAACAACATCCTTCGGTTCGCCCATGACCGACACCGCGCAGGCCCTTGTCGGCGACGGCTACAAATACGGCTTCGTCACCGATATCGAGAGCGACACCGCGCCGCCGGGTCTCAACGAAGATACGGTGCGTTTCGTCTCCGCCCAGAAGGGCGAGCCCGAGTGGCTGCTCGAATGGCGGCTGGGCGCGTATCGGCGCTGGCAGAAAATGACCGAGCCCAAATGGGCCAATGTCCAATTCCCGCCGATCGATTATCAGGCCGCGAGCTATTACTCGGCACCGAAACAGAAGGCCGGACCGAAATCGCTCGACGAGGTCGATCCGGAATTGCTCAAGACCTACGCCAAGCTCGGCATTCCGCTGCATGAGCGCGCGGCGCTCGCCGGCGTCGCGGTCGACGCGGTGTTCGACAGCGTCTCGGTCGCGACGACCTTCAAGGACAAGCTCGGCGAGCTCGGCATTATCTTCTGCTCCTTCGGCGAGGCGGTGCGCGAGCACGGCGAGTTGGTGAAGCAGTATCTTGGCTCCGTCGTGCCGCAGGGCGACAATTTCTATTCGGCGCTCAACTCCGCGGTGTTCAGCGACGGCTCGTTCGTCTATGTGCCGCCCGGCGTGCGCTGCCCGATGGAACTGTCGACCTATTTCCGCATCAATGCCGCCAAGACCGGCCAGTTCGAGCGCACGCTGGTGATCGCCGACAAGGGCGCCTACGTCTCCTATCTCGAAGGCTGCACCGCGCCGCAACGCGACGAGAATCAGCTTCACGCCGCCGTGGTCGAGCTGATCGCGCTCGACGACGCGCAGATCAAATACTCGACGGTGCAGAATTGGTATCCCGGCGACGCAGAGGGCAAGGGCGGCATCTATAATTTTGTTACCAAACGCGGCGCGTGCCGCGGCGCGCGATCGAAGATTTCGTGGACGCAGGTCGAGACCGGCTCGGCGATCACCTGGAAATATCCCGGCTGCCTGCTGGAAGGCGATGACAGCGTCGGCGAATTCTATTCGGTCGCGGTGACCAACAACCGCCAGCAGGCCGACACCGGCACCAAGATGATCCATCTCGGGCGCAACACGCGCTCGACCATCATCTCGAAGGGCATTTCGGCGGGGAAGGGCCAGAACACTTATCGCGGCCTGGTGCGCGTCCAGCCGAAGGCGGCGAACGCGCGCAACTACACGCAATGCGATTCATTGCTGATCGGCGACCGGTGCGGTGCGCACACCGTGCCTTATATCGAAGTGCGCAATCCCTCCGCCACGGTGGAGCACGAGGCGACCACCTCGAAAATCTCCGAGGATCAGATGTTCTATTGCCGCAGCCGCGGCCTCAGTCAGGAGGACGCGTTGGGGCTGATCGTCAACGGCTTCTGCAAGGAAGTCCTCAAGGAATTGCCGATGGAATTCGCGGTCGAGGCGCAGAAGCTACTCTCGGTCAGTCTCGAAGGCAGCGTCGGCTGAGTTCTCCCATGCTCGAAATCAAAAATCTTCACGCCTCGGTCGAGGGCGGGCGCGAGATACTGAAAGGTGTCTCGCTATCCGTGAAACCAGGCGAAGTTCACGCCATCATGGGACCGAACGGCTCCGGCAAGAGCACGCTCGCCGGCATTCTCGCCGGCCGCCCCGGTTACACGATCACGCAGGGCGCCGTCACCTATCAAGGCCAGGACCTGCTGGCGATGTCGCCCGAGGATCGGGCCCGCGCCGGCATCTTCCTGGCATTCCAGTATCCGGTCGAAATCCCCGGCGTGAACAACATGTATTTCCTGCGCATGGCGCTGAATGCGATCCACCGTGCCAAGGGCGAGCCGGAACTTGACGCCGGGCAATTCCTTAAGACGGTGCGCGCAAAGTTGAAGCTGCTGGAAATCGAGGATGACCTCTTGCAGCGCGCCGTCAATGTCGGCTTCTCCGGCGGCGAGAAAAAGCGCAACGAGATTTTCCAGATGGCGATGCTGGAGCCGCGTCTTGCCATACTCGACGAGACCGATAGCGGCCTCGATATCGACGCGCTGCGGTTGGTGTCGAACGGGATCAACAAGCTGCGCGCGCCCGACCGCTCCGTCGTGATGATCACGCATTATCAGCGTCTGCTCGACTATGTCGCGCCTGATTTCGTCCATGTGCTCAGCGAAGGCCGCATCGTCCGCTCGGGCGACAAGAGCTTGGCGGCCGAGCTCGAAAAGACCGGCTATGTCGGGGTCGGGGCGTAGCGCGATGGCGGTGAAGACCGAAGCCGCGCCTTATCTCGAGGCGTTCCGTCCGGACGCAAGCGAGCCGGCGTGGCTAGCCGACGCGCGGCGCAAAGCGCTGGCTGCCTTTGGCGAGCGTGGATTCCCAACGCGCCGCGAAGAGGCGTGGCGCTTTACCAGCCTGCGCCCGTTGGCGGACAAATCATTCAAGCCGGGTCGCGGCAAATTGGAACTCAAATCCGCTGCGCTGCCGAATGGTGTCTGGTTTGCGTCGATGGCGCGCACGCTGGCCGAAAGGCCCGAGATTGCGCGGCGTGCGATCAATGAATCCGATCTCGCAGGCGGCCAGCCGTTCGCGTCGCTGAACGCCGCGCTGTTTGGCGATGGCTTCGTATTCGCGCTGGATGAGGGCGTGACGCTCGACGATCCGATGGAGATCGTCCATTCCGCCGCCGAAGGCTCGATCAATCTCCGCAATCTCATCGTCCTGGCGCCGAACAGTCGCGCGACGGTTGTCGAAACCTATCGCGGCAAGGGCGCCTATTGGACCAACACCGTCACAAGCGTATCGGTGGGCGCAAGCGCGTCGCTGACCCATGTCAAAGTGCAGGACGAGGGGAGCGAGGCGATCCATTTCGGCATGGTCCGCGCCACCCTGGCGCCATTGGCCGCCTACCGGAATTTCGGCCTGACTCTCGGCGCGAACCTGTCGCGCCAGGATGTGCAGGTCGCGCATGGCGACGGTTCTAATGCCGATGTCTCCGGCGCCTATCTCCAGCGCGGCGATCAGGATACGACGACCGCCGTCGTCATCGACCATGCCGCGCCTAACGCGACGACGCATGAATTATTCAAGGGAGTTCTGGACGACCGCGCGCACGGCGCCTTTCTCGGCACCATCCGCGTGCGCGAGGGCGCGCAAAAGACCGACGCCAAGCAGACCAGCCGTGCGCTACTGCTCGGTGACCGCGCGTCGGTGGATACCAAGCCGGAACTCGAAATCCTTGCCGACGACGTCAAGTGCGCCCACGGCGCGGCGGTCGGCGATCTCGACCCGGCGATGCTGTTCTATCTGCGTGCCCGCGGCATCGGCGAGAACGAGGCGCGCCGCATGCTGATCGAGGCCTTCGTGCTCGATGCCATCGAGGCGGTCGAGCAGCCCGAATTGCGCAACCATCTGGCTTCACTTGTCCACGATTGGTTGGAGGCGGGGCGATGAGCTTCGATCCGCAAGCGCTCCGCCGCGACTTCCCGATCTTTGCCAACAATCCGGGGCTGGTATTCCTCGATAGCGCCGCCAGTTCGCAGAAACCATCCGC
>JANWJX010000047.1 GCA_025451725.1 Allostellaceae bacterium | reverse complement strand
TGAAGGCGCTGGCGCTGGCGCCGAACCATGCCAACGCCCATTACGCGCTGGGCTATATCTACCTCCTGACAAACCGCTCCACGCAAGCCATCGCCGAGGCGGGACAAGCGCTGGCGCTGGATCGGAACATGGCCACTGCCCACGCGCTCATCGGTTTCGCCAAACTGAACGACGGACGCGCCGAGGAGACGCAACCCCACATTCTCGAAGCGCTGCGCCTCAGTCCGCGCGACACGATCGCGTGGCACTGGATGTTCATCGCAGGCGTCGCCGAGATATTGCTCGCACGCGACGCGGAGGCGGTCGGCTGGTTGCGCCGGTCAGTCGAAAATTTCCGGTATATGGCCGACGCGCATATCTATCTCGCCGCCGCTTTGGCCCATCTCGGCCGGGAAGAAGAAGCCCGCGCCGCCGCCAAAGCCGGCCTCGCGATCCAGCCGGAATTCACCATCGCCCGCTTGCGCGGCTTTCTGATGCGGGCGCAGGGTGACAACCCGACCGTCTGGAAGCAAACCGAGCGTCTCTTCGACGGCATGCGCAAGGCTGGGGTGCCGGAGGAATGAGCGACATGACCGTCGCCAACGCGCCGATCACGTATATGGAGCGGACGCGCCATTATTACCGCGCGCTCGGCTATAAGCGCGACTATGTCTGGGCGAATTTCGCCGATGTGCCGTTTACGCGGCTCCCCAAGCCCCTGTCGCAGTTGCGGATCGCGCTGATCACCACGGCGAGTCCCGCTGACTTCGACGGGGTCAAGCGCGTGTGGTCGGGGAACATTTCCCCGCCGCCGCCACGTCTCCATACAAATAGCGTCGCGTGGGACAAGGAATCGACCCACACGAATGACCGCGAAAGCTTTCTCCCCATCGAGGCCGCGTCGCAACTCGCGGCCGAGGGCTTGTTCGCCGGGCTGACGGCGCGCTTCCACGGCGTGCCGACCGAATACAGCCAGCGCAAGACATGCGAGGAAGACGCGCCGGAGATTCTGAAGCGCGTCCGCGAAGACGGCGCCGACGCCGCTTTGCTGACGCCGTTATGTCCGGTGTGTCATCAAACCATCAGCCTGGTGGCGCGCCACCTCGAGGCCAACTTCATCGCGACCGTGATCGTCGGTTCGGCGCTGGATGTCGTCGAGCATTGCGGCGTGCCGCGATTCTATTTCAACGATTTCCCGCTTGGAAATCCGTGCGGCCACCCGTGGCAGCCGGCGATGCAGCGCGACATCGTGCGGCAGGCGTTGCTTTTGTTGGAGACCGCCAACGGTCCGCGGACGACGGTGAAATCGCCTTACGCGTGGCATGAGGACGGCACGGTGTGGCGCGCCCGCTACGGGCGCGTCGATCCCGCCGACAAGCAACGCCTCCTCGCGCTCGGCGACGAACGCCGCCGGCAACAGGCGGCAAGGAAGAAGGTTCGGGCCGAATAGCGGCGGATTACTCCGCCGCTTGCGCGACCTGGCCAGCGATGCTGAGGCCGCCATCCTTGACGGTGACGTGCACTGTTTCGCCGTCCGCGATCTTGCCGCCGAGCACCTGCTCCGCGAGCGGGTTTTGCAGCGTGCGCTGAATCACCCGCTTCAGCGGCCGGGCACCATAGACCGGATCGTAGCCGGTCTCGGCCAGCCAGTCGCGCGCTTTACCGTCGATGTCGAGCACGATCTTGCGATCGTCCAGGAGCTTTTGCAGCCGCGTCAGCTGGATATCGACGATGCCCCGCATGTCGCCGCGGCTGAGGCGCCGGAACAGCAGGATTTCGTCGAGCCGGTTGAGGAATTCGGGCCGGAACGCGGCGCGCACCATCTGCATCACCTGATCGCGCGCCAGCACCATGTTGCCGTTCTCGGGCAACGCGGCCAGCACCTCGCTGCCGAGATTCGAGGTCAGCACGATTAGCGTGTTCTTGAAATCGACGCGGCGGCCCTGCCCGTCGGTCAAGCGTCCGTCGTCGAGCACCTGCAAGAGGACGTTGAACACGTCGGGGTGCGCCTTTTCGATCTCGTCGAACAGGATCACCTGGTACGGCCGGCGGCGCACGGCTTCTGTCAGCGCGCCGCCTTCCTCGTAGCCGACATAGCCCGGCGGCGCGCCGATGAGCCGCGCGACCGAATGTTTCTCCATGTACTCCGACATGTCGACGCGGATCATCGCCCCATCGTCGTCGAACAGGAATTCGGCCAGCGCCTTCGCCAGCTCGGTCTTGCCGACGCCGGTCGGGCCGAGGAAGAGGAATGAGCCGATCGGCCGGTTCGGGTCCTGGAGGCCGGCGCGGGCGCGGCGGATCGCGTTGGAGACGGCGACCACCGCCTCGTCCTGACCGATCACGCGCCGTTTCAGATTGGTTTCCATCTGCAACAGTTTCGCTCGTTCGCCTTCGAGCATCCGGTCGACGGGCACGCCGGTCCAGCGCGACACCACCGCCGCGATGTGCTCGGGCGTCACCGCCTCGTCGATCATGCGCTCGCCTTCGGCCGCCTCGGCCTCTTTCAGTTTCTTGTCGAGGTCGGGGATAACGCCGTAAGTCAGCTCGCCGGCGCGCGCCCAGTCGCCCTTGCGCTGCGCCTGCTCCAGCTCGATCTTCGACTGGTCGAGCTTTTCCTTGAGCTTTTGCGCACCCGCCATTTTTTCTTTTTCCGATTTCCACACGGAAGTCAGATCGGCGGATTTCTTTTCGGCGTCGCTCAACTCGGTTTCGAGCTTCACGAGCCGGTCGCGCGACGCCTGGTCGCTTTCCTTTTTCAACGCCTCGCGCTCGATCTTCAATTGGATCACGCGGCGGTCGAGCTCGTCGATCTCCTCGGGCTTCGATTCCGCTTCCATGCGCAGCCGCGCCGCCGCCTCGTCCATCAAATCGATGGCCTTGTCGGGCAGGAAGCGGTCGGTGATGTAGCGGTTCGACAGCGTCGCCGCGGCGACGATGGCGCCGTCGGTGATGCGCACGCCGTGATGAACCTCGTATTTCTCCTTGATGCCGCGCAGGATCGAGATCGTGTCCTCGACCGTCGGCTCGGAGACGAACACCGGCTGGAAGCGCCGCGCCAGCGCCGCGTCCTTTTCGATGTGTTTCTGATATTCGTCGAGCGTGGTGGCGCCGACGCAATGGAGCTCGCCGCGGGCCAGCGCGGGTTTCAGCATGTTGGACGCGTCCATCGCGCCCTCGGCCTTGCCGGCGCCCACCAGCGTGTGCAACTCGTCGATAAAGACGATGATCTCGCCGGCGGCGGCGGTGATTTCCGAGAGCACGGCTTTGAGCCGCTCCTCGAACTCGCCGCGGAACTTGGCGCCGGCGATCATCGCGCCGAGATCGAGCGCCAGCAGCTTCTTCTCTTTCAGCGAATCCGGCACGTCGCCCTTGGCGATGCGCAGCGCGAGGCCTTCGACGATGGCGGTCTTGCCGACGCCGGGCTCGCCGATCAGCACGGGATTGTTCTTGGTGCGGCGCGACAGCACTTGAATCGTGCGGCGAATTTCCTCGTCGCGGCCGATCACCGGATCGAGCTTCCCCTCGCGCGCCGCTTCGGTCAGGTCGCGCGAATATTTCTTCAGCGCGTCATAGCCTTCCTCGGCGGAAGCGCTGTCGGCCTTACGGCCCTTGCGGACATCTTCGATGGCGCGATTGAGATTCTGCGCGTTGATTCCGGCCGCCGTGAGGGCCTGCGCCGCCGGCGAGCCTTTCGCCAGGGTCAGCGCCAACAAGAGGCGCTCGGCGGTGACGAAGGAATCGCCCGCTTTTTCGGCGACCTTTTCCGCCTCGCCAAACAGCCGGTTCATTTCCTGCGACAGATAGACCTGGCCTGAGCCGCCTTCGACCTTCGGCAGCTTGTCGAGCGCCGCATCGACCGCGAGGCGGACCTGGTTGGGGTCGCCACCGGCCGCTCGAATGAGGTTCGACGCCAAGCCTTCCTTGTCGTCGACCAGAATTTTGAGGAGATGTTCGGGGGTAAGCTGCTGGTGCCCGCGCCGTTGCGCGAGGTTTTGCGCCGCCTGGACGAAACCCTTCGAGCGCTCGGTATATTTCTCGAAATCCATGTGTTCCCTCTCGACCGACGAGCCGACCCCTTCAAGAGGCGATCGGCCTGCCTTCGCATAGGGATATGGGTTTTCGAGCCAACCCTAGCAAGGCGCCGGGGAGAAAATAGCGAAGCCGGAACCACCGGCCTTGATCCAAGGCAACCGGCGCTTACTTGGCCGCGATGGCTTCGACCTCGATGAGATATTCGGGCCGCGCCAGCGCCTGCAGCACCATCATGGTCGAGGCCGGGCGCTGGTCGCCGAGATATTTCGCCACCACCGGACGATACGCGGCGACGTCGCCGGGCCGCACCAGAAGATGCGTGATCTTGACCAGGTTTTCCGGTCCCATGCCGGCGGCCTTCAGCACCGCGAGGACGTTGCTCCAGGCCTGCTCCGCCTGGGCCGTGAACCCGTCGCGCACCGTGCCATCGGGCGCGATGCCGACTTGGCCGGCGCAATGCAGCCAGCGCACATTGCCCGTAGTCTCGACGGCGTGACTATAGGCGGCGCCGGGCGTGTGAACGCCGGCCGGGGTCAATTTTGTCGCGGTCATTTTGCCTCCCTCTATCGCGCGGAGGCCGCGCAGCCGTTACTGGCCTTGCGTGCCGTCCGGATCGTGGTCGTGATGTGGTTGCGGCTGGTGCTGCGGTTGTTGTTGGTGCTGCGGCTGATGTTGCGGCGGTTGCTGCATCGTCGGGTCACCGCCTTCGCCAGGCATGCCGCTCATCTGACCCTGCTGGCCGTCGCCTTCCATCATGCCGTTCATTTCGGTGTCGGCCGGCGTCATCGGACGCTGATGCATCGGATTCTGGCCGTCCGCGTTCATGATGCGGAAGTAATGCTCGGCGTGCTGATAGTAATTCTCAGCGGCGATCCGGTCGCCTGCCGACGCGGCTTCGCGCGCCAGCGCGATGTAGCGCTCGAACACCTGATACGCGTTGCCGCGAATCTTGATGTTCGGCCCGCTCGAATCGAATGTCTGGATTCGGTTCGGCAGGCGCGGACGGTTGCCGTTATTCTGGTGCCCGCCGCCGCCGCCGTTGCGATTCCGCGACCTTTTGTTGCCGGGTCCTCGCATGCCACCTTTGAAATCGCGGTACGACATCATCGATATGTTGGCTCTTTCGATTGATCCCCGCTTCGTCTCCGCCCGGGGCGGATGGAACGATTTCGGTTGGGGAAATAGACCGGCGCCCCATGGGCGCGGAGCCTTCGGCTCCTTTTCATCAAGATCACACCCTAGTGAGAGTTGCCTGACATTCCAACTATTTTCTGGTTCATCAGGCCGTTATTTCGCGATTTACCCACTTTTTTCCGCTGTTCGAAAACGAGACATCGCTCAATACCGGCAAGGTCGGCGCGACTACCTGTCAAATCGAGGCCGGAAGCCGCCATGATCGCCGTCACCGCAGGTGCCTGGCCAGCACCGATTTCGCACAGCGCGATGCCGGATTCGGATAGTAACCGCTTCAAATCCAGTGCCAGTTCGCGGTAGGCGCTCAGCCCGTCCGGACCGCCATCCAAAGCCGCCGCCGGGTCGAATTCCCGAACCTCCGGCGGCAGGCGCGACATATCCTTAGCGGAGATATAGGGCGGGTTGGTGACAATTACATCCGCCGGCCTCGTCAAGCCTTCGCCCCATCGGCCCAAAACAAAGCGGGCACGGGCCGAAAGACCGAGGGCGGCGGCATTTCGCCGCGCCGTCTCGACCGCGCCGGCCGAGATATCGACCCCAATGCCGGTGGCGTTCGGCAGCTCCGACAACAGGGCGAGCAACAGCGCCCCGGTGCCGGTGCCGAAATCGACGACCGACAACGTCGCGGCGCGGTCGGCGATGCGTTCCAGCGCCGCCTCGATCAGGGTTTCGCTGTCGGGGCGCGGATCGAGCGTGTCCGGCGACAGGGCAAAGTCGAGACTCCAGAATTCGTGCCTGCCCGCGATGCGGGAATAAGGCTCGTGCCCTGCGCGCCGCGCGACAAACGTCTCGAATAGCGCCGCGTCGGCGGGGGCAATCTCACGCTCCGGCAGCCGCGCGTTGGCGTCGATGCCGAGCGCGAGATTCAGCAGCAATCGTGCCTCGCGGCGTGGATTCTCGATCCCCGCCTCGACGAGACGGCCCGCGGCGGCGGTCAGCAGCTCGGCCGCGGTCATTCCTCGGCCGCGAGCCGCTCGGCCTGGTCCTCGGCGATCAGCGGATCGATGATCTCGTCGAGCGCTTCGCCGTTGATCACCTTGTCGATCTTGTAGAG
Source organism: Allostellaceae bacterium (assembly GCA_025451725.1). Lineage (GTDB taxonomy): Bacteria > Pseudomonadota > Alphaproteobacteria > ATCC43930 > CGMCC-115725 > JAATGI01. The sequence goes on along the minus strand of JANWJX010000047.1, from coordinate 150 downwards.
CGTCAGGTTGATGCGGTGATCGCTGACGCGGCCTTGCGGGAAGTTGTAGGTGCGGATGCGCTCCGAGCGGTCGCCGGACCCGACCTGGCTCTTGCGCGAGGCGGCGCGCTCGGCGGCTTTCTGCTGGCGTTCGCGCTCATAGAGCCGCGC
>JANWJX010000046.1 GCA_025451725.1 Allostellaceae bacterium | reverse complement strand
CGGACCGGAGGAATATCACGTCGTGCTGCTCGATAACGGGCGCAGCGCGATGCTCGGCACCGAGTTTCAGGACATGCTGCGCTGCATCCGCTGCGGCGCCTGTTACAACCATTGCCCGGTCTACGGCACGGTCGGCGGCCATGCCTATGGCTGGGTCTATGGCGGGCCGATGGGCTCGGTGCTGACGCCGCAACTGGTCGGTGTGAAAGAGGCGGGCAATCTGCCCAACGCCTCGACCTTTTGCGGACGCTGTGAAAGCGTCTGCCCGATGAAAATTCCGCTGCCCAAGATGATGCGGCACTGGCGCGAGCGCGAGTTCGAGCGGCATTTGCAGCCGGGCGTCTATCGCGCCGGCCTCGCGGCCTGGACGTGGCTCGCGCGCAATCCGCCGCTTTACCGCCTTGCCACCGAGATCGGCGCGGCGGTGCTGGGCTGGGCCGGCCGTTCGCGCGGCCGGTTCCGCGCGCTGCCGCTGGCGCAGGGCTGGACCAACGGCCGCGACATGCCGGCGCCCGAAGGCAAGACCTTCATGGCGCTGTGGGCCGAGCGGCAGAAACAGAAAGCGTGATGGCGGATTCGCGCGACCGCATCCTCGGCAATTTGCGCCGCTCGCTGCGGCGCGGCGGCGCCGGAGACGGGGCTGCAGCCGCCGTGCGCGCGCGGCTCGCCGAGCATCGCGCCAACACGATCCCGGCGCGCGCCACCGAACTCGACCGCGACGGACGCATCCATCTGTTTCAGGCGATGGCCGAGGAAGTCGCCGCGACCGTTACGCATCTCGCCAGTCTCGACGACGTGCCCGCCGCGGTCGCCGACTATCTCGCGCAACACAATCTGCCCTCGGATATGGTGGTGACGGAGGATCCCGAGCTCGATCCGATTCCGTGGCAGCAGCGTCCGACCCTGACGCCGCGCAAGGGCGTCGCGACCGGCGACGATCTGGTCGGCGTCACCGGCGCGTTTGCCGCCGTCGCCGAGACCGGCACGCTGATGCTGGTGTCGGGCGCCGGCATGGCGACGCGCAACAATTTCCTGCCCGACAACCACATCGTCGTGCTGCGCGCCGACCAGATCGTGCCGAGCTACGAAGAGGGCTGGGAGCGTCTGCGCGCCCTCAAGACCCTGACCGACGGCAAGTTCACCATGCCGCGCACGGTCAATTTCATCACCGGCCCGTCGCGCACGGCGGACATCGAACTGAAGATCGAGCTCGGTGCGCACGGCCCGCGCCGGCTGCATATCCTGATCGTCGATGACACGCCGAGCGATTGATCCCGACGAAAGCGCGCTGTGGCACGCGGCGATGCGCGGCGTCGCGCGGCATCGGGCGGCGAAGAAAGTTGCGGTGCCGCCGAAAGCGCTGTCTTCCGAAAAAATTTCCGCTACCCCGGCGAAAGCGGAGGTCCATGGAAAAATCGAGCCGGGCATTGCCATGGATTCCGGCTTGCGCCGGAATGGTGACAAGGAACAACCAAGCGGCGGCATCGACCGGCGGCAGGAATTGCGGCTAAAGCGCGGGCAGTTGCCGGTCGAGGCGCGGCTCGATCTTCACGGCATGACGCAAGCCGAAGCGCATCGCGAATTGGCCGCGTTCATCGCGCGCAGCCACGCCGCCGGCAAGCGCACGCTGCTGGTCGTCACGGGCAAGGGCACGCGCTCAGGCGTCGGCGGGTCGCCGACGGGCGTGCTACGCGCCGCCGTGCCGCGCTGGCTCGCCGAGCCCGCCTTGCGGAACAAGGTGCTCTCGACCGCGCCTGCGGTGCCGCGCGACGGCGGTGGCGGAGCGCTGTATGTCCTGCTGCGGCGGGCGCGATGACGCCGTTCGGCGAAAAGCTGCGCCAATTGCGCGAGGAACGCGGCATTCCCGCCAAGTCGATGGCCGAGGCGCTCGGCGTCTCGCCTGCCTATCTCTCGGCGCTCGAGCACGGCAAGCGCGGCCGCCCGACCCATGCGATGGTGGTGGCGATCTGCGCCTATCTCAACATCATCTGGGACGAGGCCGACGAGCTGGCGCGGCTCGCGCGACTGTCGCATCCGCGCGTCACGGTGGACACGGCCGGACTGAGCCCGCGCGCCACCGAGTTGGCGAACCGCCTCGCCGAGCGCATCCGCTCGCTGCCCTCGGGACGGATCGAAAGGATGCTGGACCTGCTCGAGGGCGCGTCGCCTACGCGAACGAAATCGCGGGGCCGAGCGGCACCACGCCGCTCGGGTTGACGGCGCGGATCGCGTAGTAGTTTTCCTTGTATTTCTGCGCGTCGACCGTCTCGGCGATTCCCGGCACGGCGTAGAGCGACTTGGTGTAGCGCCAGACCGCCGGCATTTCGTAGACGTGCCGCACATTGCATTTGAACAGCGGGTAATAGGCGCAATCGAACCGTACCAAGGTCGGGAACAGCCGCCAGTCGGCTTCGGTCTGCTTGTCGCCCAGGAGATATTTCTGCTTCGACAGCGTCGCCTCGATCCAGTCGAAGGTCTCGAACATGCCGCGCACGGCCTGCTCGTACGGCTCCTGCTGGACGGCAAAGCCGCAGCGATAGGCGCCGTTATTGATGTTGTGATAGACGCGCTCGTTGACCGCGTCGATCTCGCGCGCGAGCTCGCCGGGGTAATAGTCGTGACGGTCGTCGGTGAAAGAAGCGAACTCGCGGTTCAGCATGCGGATGATTTCCGAGGACTCGTTGTTGACGATCTTCTCGGTCTTCTTGTCCCACAGGATCGGCACGGTGCAGCGCCCGGTGAATTTGGGATTGTCCTTGAGATAGACGTCATAGGCGAAACGCGCGCCGAACAGTTTGTCGGGCGTGTCGAAGCGCCAGCCGCCGACTCCGGGCGCGTGATGCGTGTAGGACGACGAGATCACGCCCTCGAGCTTCTTGAGCTTCAGGAAAAGCATGACCCGGTGGCACCAGGGACAGCCGAACGCGAGGAAGATGTGATAACGCCCGGCCTCGGCTTTGAAGCCCGAGGAGCCGTCGGCGGTGATCTTGTGGCGGAAGGTCGAGGCGGTACGGTCGAACGAGCCGGTCTTGCCGCGCGTGTCGGTCGCGTTGTCGTCCCACTTGCCGTCGATCAGCATGCCCATAACCGCACCTCGCTTTGTCGCAATGCCGCATGATTGAACCGGTTATTGCCGCGCGGCGCAATCGCACGGCAGAATGGGCGTATTGCAGGGAGGACATGATGGCGACTTTCGTTCTGGTTCATGGCGCGTGGGCGGGGAGCATCGTCTGGAAACCGATCGAGGAGCGGCTGCGCAAGGCGGGGCATGAGGTATTGCGTCCGACCCTGACCGGAATCGGCGAGCGCAAGCATCTGGTCAATCGCAGCGTCAATCTCGACACCCACATCCAGGACGTGCTCGGCGTCATAGATTACGAGGATCTGAGCAAGTTCACCCTGGTCGGCCATTCCTACGGCGGCATGGTGGTGACGGGCGTCGCCGACAAAATTCCCGACAAGATCACGTCGCTGGTCTATCTCGACGCCTTCGTGCCGGAGAACGGCCAGTCGCTGTTCGGTCTGGTGCCCGCCGACGCGCCGCGTCCCGACCGCCCGCCGATCCCCGCCGCCGACGATTACCTGACGCCCCCGCTGCCGCCGCAGGCGTTCGGTGAGCCATCCAAGGAAGTGCTCGATTTCTTCCAGCGCAAGACGTCGCCGCAGCCGACCGCGTGCTTCACCCAGGGCGTCAAGCTGACCGGCGGCATCGACCGCATCAAGCGCAAGACCTACATCTATTGCAACGTGCCGGCGCCGACGACCTTTACCCCGTTCTACGAAAAACTCAAAAACAAGCCGGGCTGGACGATGCACACGCTGCCCTGCACTCACATGGCGCAGTCCGACATGCCGAACGAACTGACGGCGATGCTGCTGGCGGAGGTGCGTTAGAACGAGCCGGGTCCAACCGGACTGAGCAACGGCTGTCCCGCCTGATAACGGCGGAGATTCTCGAGGAAGAAATTGTCGGCGCGGGCCAGCGTGCCGGTGCCGCTGCTCGATGTGTGGCCGGTGACGCGCACCTTGGGATGTTTCCAATAGGGATGCGTCTTCGGCAGCGGCTCTTGCCGAAACACGTCGAGGATGGCGAGGCCGGGCGTGCCTTTGTCGAGACCGGCGAGCAGCGCGTCGTCCACGATCAGCTCGCCGCGCGCGATATTGACGATGATGCTCCCCGGCTTCATCGCCGCGACGAATTTGTCGTTCACCAGGTCGGTCGTCTCCTCGGTGCGCGCCGCCGCCAGCACGACGACATCCGCCGTCGGCAGAAGCTTGGGCAGATCGGCCAGCGTTGCGGTCGCGTCGGCGTCTTGGTTGGCGCGGCCGTTGCGGTTGATACCCGTGACCTTGCAGCCGAAGCCGCGCGCGCGCTTAGCGATTTCGCGGCCGATCGCGCCCAATCCGATGATGAGCCAGTTCTGTTCCGCCAGCTCGCGGAACGGCATGCGCTTCCATTCGCCCGCGGCCTGCGCCGCCCGCGACGCCGCGATCGGCCAGGTCTCGGCCAGCACGTTGGCCAGCGTGTATTCCGCGATCGCCGGCGCCTGGGCATGGGAATTGGTCAGCTTCACGCCCTTCGCCACCACCTCGCGATAGCGCGGCGAGTCGAGCCCGGTTTGCTGGGTGTGCAGCCATTTGACCCCGCCGCCCAGCGCCACTTCGAAAAACTTGTCGAGCTGACTGCCCATGATGGCGTCGAACGTCATCCACACGATTTCGGGCTTCGCGTCCGCGGCGGCGATTTCCTTGCCGCCGGCGCGCACCGCGCCCTTGTTGTCCACCAGGATCAGCTCATGCGCCGCCAGCGCCTTTTCGACGCGCCGCACGGAGGATTCCGCGGCAAATATTTTCACGCCTCTCTCCCGATTTATCGAATCGCCGCGACTATACATTTTGCTAAGGTGGGGGTGGAGGAAAACGGCAACCGCGCTAAGGAGCGACGGACATGAAGAAGCTCGTCCCGGCCCTGATCCTCATTGTCGCAACCGCATTCGGCTTCCCGGCGTCGGCGCAGACGCCGGTCCGGGTCGGCGTCCTGAAACTGTCGTCGTCGGCCCCGGTCTTCGTCGCCTACGACAAGGGTTATTTCAAAGGCGAAGGTCTCGACGTCGCGCTCAAATTCTTCGACGCGGCGCAGCCGGTCGCGGTTGCCGCGGCGTCAGGCGACATCGATATCGGCGTCACCGCCTTCACCGCCGGCCTGTTCAATGTCGCGGGCAAAGGTGCGGTGACGGTGGTGGCGGGGCAAAGCCGGGAGCAGCCGGGTTATCCCTTGATCGGCTATTTCGCCACGGCGAAGGCCTATGCGGGCGGCCTCACCAAGCCCACCGATCTTGCCGGAAAGCGCATCGCGATCACCCAGGCAGGATCGAGCTTCCATTATTCGCTCGGCCTCCTCGCCGACAAGGATCATTTCGCCTTGTCGGGCGTGCATCTCGTGCCGCTGCAATCGCTGTCGAACATCGCGGCGGCGCTGAAAGGCGGACAGGTCGACGGCGCGCTCTTGCCGGTGACCACGGCGTTGCCGCTGATGGCGTCGGGCGATATCAAACTGCTGGGTTGGGTGGGCAACGAGACGCCGTGGCAATTGGGCGCGGTGTTCGTGTCGAAAGGCGAAATGCAGCATCGCGACATCGTCGCCAAGTTCCTCGCAGCCTATCGTCTCGGCGCGCGCGACTATCACGATATTCTCCTAGCCTCGATCAAGGATGGCCGCGCGCAGATCGACGACAAGACCAGACCGCTGATCGACAGCATCGTGCGTTACACGCACCTCAAGCCGGAGCAGGTCGTGGTCGGCCTTTCCTATATCGACCGCGACGGCATGCTCGACGTGCCGGGCGTGGCGAAGCAGCTTGTGTGGTTTCAGGCCAACCATTTTGTCGACGACGGCTTCGGTGTCCAGCAAGTGGTCGACGAAAGCTTCGGCTTCGCGCGATGAAATAGAATGGAACTGGTCGTCGATTCCGTCAGTCACGATTTCGGCGACCTCGCCGTGATGCGGGATATTTCCTTCCGCGTCGCATCGGGTGAAATCCTCGCGCTGGTCGGCCCGTCGGGCTGCGGCAAGAGTACGATGCTCGGCATCGTCGGCGGTTTGCTGCAACCCGGCGCCGGCACGGTCGCCACCGTGGGCGCGCCGCCGCGGGGCAGCCTCAATCCGCTGACATTCGTGTTCCAGGATTTCGCGCTGCTGCCGTGGCGCTCGGTCGCCGCGAACGTCGCGTTCGTGCTGGAGCATGCGCAACTCGCGCCAGCCGAACGACAAGCCATCGTCGCCGACACGCTGCGACGCACCGGCCTTGCCGAGTTCGCTCACTCCTATCCCAAGCAATTGTCGGGCGGCATGCGGCAGCGCGTCGGCATTGCCCGTGCGCTCGCGGTGCGGCCCGAGATATTGCTGATGGATGAGCCGTTCTCGGCGCTCGACGCGCAGACGCGCGATCTCCTGATCGAGGATTTCATGCGCCTGATGGCGGGCAATCGGCTCGGCGCGGTCTATGTCACGCACAATCTCAAGGAGGCGGCGCGCCTTGCCGACCGGATCGTGGTCCTGTCGCGGCGGCCGGCGCGCATCCGCGAAACCATCGTGCTCGACCGGCCACGCGCCGCACGCGACGACGCCTATATTGCCGCGCATCAGCGCGCCCTGTGGTCGCTGATCCGCGACGAGGCGGCCGACGCCGAGCGCGAGGTCGCCAATGTCTGACCCCGCCTCGTCGGTCCGGTTCCGCGGCGGTGGTTTCGCCCCTGCGTCGAGCCGCTACAGCGCGTGGCTCGCGTTCGCAGCCGTTCTCGTGGTCTGGCAGGGCGTGTGCGCCTTGGGCTGGGTCAGCCCGCTGTTCTTGCCGAGCCCGGTGCGCATCGTCGCCGCCTTGTGGCACCTCGCCGCGGGCGGCGAGATCTGGCCGCATGTCTGGGCGTCGCTCATTCGGATCGTCGGCGGCTGGGCGGTCGGCACTGTCGCCGGACTCGCGGTCGGGTTGGCGATGGGCCTCTTCACCGTCGCGCGCGCCACCGGCATGCCGATGGTGTCGGCGCTGTTCCCGATCCCCAAGATCGCGCTGCTGCCGCTGCTGATTCTGTGGCTTGGCATCGGGGAGACCTCGAAAATCGCGACCATCGCGCTGGGCGTGTTCTTTCCCACCGTGATCGCTGTCTATAGCGGCGTCGATTCGGTGCCGCGCAATCTGATCCGCATGGCGCAGAGCTTCGAGGTGCCGACGGCGGCCATCGTGTGGAAAGTGATTCTCCCGGGCGCGATGCCGACGATTCTCGCCGGCTTTCGCATTTCCGCCGCGACCGCGCTGCTGCTCGTCGTGTCCGCCGAGATGATTGGCGCCGAAACCGGACTCGGCGCCTTTATTCTTCAGGCGGGAAGCCTGATGCAGACCGATCAACTTCTCGCCGGCGTCACGATTCTGTCGCTGTTCGGTCTCGCGGTCGGGCGCGCCATCAGCACGCTCGAACGCCGTTTGTTGCGCTGGCGCTAGGGCGTATAACGGGCGCGATGTTCGTCATTCCCTACCCCGCGATCGACCCGGTGCTGGTGTCGTTCGGGCCGTTCGCGGTGCGCTGGTACGCGCTCGCCTATATCGCCGGGCTGATCCTCGGCTGGCTTTATTGCAAATGGGTGGCCCGCCGCTGGGAAGCGGCGGGCACGCCGGCGGCGAGCGCCAAGGATCTCGACGATTTCCTGGTCTGGGCGACCATCGGCGTCGTGCTCGGCGGCCGCATCGGTTACGTGCTGTTCTACAATTCCGGCTATT